>DATAGL010001056.1:0-4580 GCA_036263755.1 Chitinophagaceae bacterium
GCGCCGGCAGCCCAGTCCATGTTGCGCAGGTAATCATACGAAGCGGAGGCATTGGCCTGGTAGGCATTGAACCGGCGGTCGCCGTACAACACCGCACCGGTAACCGAAAGTCCCAGCCCGCTTTTATGGAAATATCCCAGGGAGGGCGTGAGGGTCAGCTGCCGCCGCACTTCGGTCTTGGTGGTACCAGGAACCGAATAATTGTAGGAACCCATTCCGCCGCCCGCGCTCACCAGCGTATAGGTGCGCGGGGTGAGCAGCGAATCGAGAAAGGCATCCAACTCGGAGAAAAGAAAATCGTAATCCGCAAGCAGGGAAGAATCCACCGCCGGCTCCGTTTTTCTTTTTCCTTCCTGGGCCATCAGGAGGCCTGTACTAAACAGGGTCATTACCAACAGGACAGCTTTTATTCGGTTCATGTTCCGCTTTTGGGCCTTCACGGTATCGGATTGCTTCCCGTGATAGACAGATTACAATCGAAAGGGTTTAATACCCCTATAACGATCCAAAAAATATTTTATTGACCTTAACTAAGTTCCAGAAGGGTAATCTCCGGAAGGATCCCGACACGGCCGGGATAACCGATAAAGCCGAAGCCCCGGTTGACATACAGGCGCTGCTTACCGCCATTGTAGAGGCCGGCCCATTGCCGGTATACGTACTGGACCGGGCTCCAGCGCAGCCAGGGGGTTTCCACCCCAAACTGCATGCCGTGGGTATGACCGGACAGCATCAGGTCGATATCGGTGTACCGGGTGCGCACCTCCGCATCCCAGTGCGACGGGTCGTGACTCATCAGGATCTTGAACGGGGCCCCTTCGCTTCCGGTATAGGCCTTCTGCAGGTCGCCGTACCGCGAAAAGTTGGCCTTGGCGCTCCAGTTCTCCACACCGAGGAGGGCGATCTGTTCTCCGCCTTTCTCCAGCAGCACATGCTCGTTGAGCAGCAGGCGCCAGCCCATGGCGGCATGGATGCTCTTCAGGCGTTCGAGGTTCTCGGCTTTTTCCTGCGCCGCTGCACCCGTGGGATGGCTGCCCCAGTGGTAATCGCCGTAATCGTGGTTGCCCAGGACCGAGTACACCCCCATCGGCGCCTTCAGCCGGCTGAAAACGGACTGGTACTCCCGCATTTCGTCGGCCACGTTATTGACCAGGTCGCCGGTGAACAGGATCAGGTCGGGCTTCAGGGCGAGGATCTGGTCGATGCCCCGCTCCACGGCAGCCCGGTTTTCCAGCGAGCCGCTGTGCACATCGGAAATCTGGACGACCCGCAGGCCCCGGAAGGCGGCCGGCAGGTTGCCGAAAGACAGCGGCACCCGGCGCAGCCGGTAATTGTACTTGTTGGTAAACCCATAAATAAAAGCGCCGAGCAGTGTAGTGCCGAGCCCCAGTCCGGCCCAGCTGAGGAAGACCGAACGGGAGATCCGGCCATCGGCAGCCGGGTCCTCTCCTTTCGGACCGGAGGAAGAAAAACGGCCGGCGAGCCACTGGATGCCCCGCCGCAGGTCGTCGATCAGCAGGAACAGGGCCGCGATCACTTTGGCCAGGAACAGGCCGATGACGACTGCCAGTACGACCGTCCGCACCCCCCGGTTCATGTTCTGGGGCTGCAGCAGCGGAAGCAGCAGGAATACAAGGAGGGCCAGGACGGACAGGACCCAGTATCCGGTAAAAATGACGGTCTTCGTGCGGGGGGCCGCCGAGTGGGCAACCACTTTAATCGCCTGAAAAACATAAAAATCAAGGAGGAGCATGAATCCGACCACCAGGATCCAGAAGGGGGAGTTACGCATAAAATCGGGAATAAGAGGGCAAAAATAAGTGTAGGCGGCGGGAATATATCTTTCCCCACACGCCGTTTTGCCCCCCTTAAACTGTATTTTTGCGAAGCTGAGTAAACCGTAAGGAGTATGAAACTGAACTATTTCGGACATTCCTGCTTTTCCCTGGAAATAGCCGGCCATACTGTCCTGTTCGACCCGTTTATCACGCCGAACGAACAGGCGGGCGCCATCCGGCTGGAAGAAATCAAAGCGGATTATATATTCGTATCGCACGGACATGCCGATCATATTGCCGACTGCATCACCCTGGCCGGGCAGACCGGCGCCCTGGTGGTCGCTGCCTTTGAAGTGACGGAATGGCTGAAAGGGAAGGGCGTGGAAAAAGTTCACCCGCTGAACACCGGGGGTAAGAAAAGCTTTCCGTTCGGCACGGTGAAATGTACGGTGGCCCACCATTCCTCCGGGTTGCCCGACGGCAGCTACGGCGGCAACCCCATGGGCTTTCTCCTTACCTCTGATGAAGGAAACGTGTATTACAGCGGCGATACGGCGCTGACCCTGGACATGCAGCTCGTGCCCCGATGGGCTCCTGTCCACTGGGCCATCCTGCCGATCGGCGATAATTTTACGATGGGATATGATGACGCGGTGGAAGCGGCCCGCCTGGTCGGCTGCCGCAAGGTGATCGGTGTGCACTACGATACGTTCGGCTATATTCAGATTGACCACGACCAGGCGCAAAAAGCCTTTGCAGATGCCAGCATGGAACTGTTCCTGCCCGCCATCGGCACCGGCATGGAACTTTAAACCTCAAATGCATTAATGGCAAGAATTATAGGTGTAGCGAACCAGAAGGGCGGCGTCGGGAAAACCACTACCGCCATCAACTTGGCAGCCAGCTTCGGCGTCCTGGAATACCGGACCCTCCTGATCGATGCCGATCCGCAGGCCAACAGCACGACCGGTGTCGGCTTCGACCTGCAGAACGTGACCCAGAGCCTGTACGACTGCATGGTAAACAATGCCAGCGCCCGGGACGTGATCCTGAAAACCGAGATCCCCAACCTGGACCTCATCCCCTCGCATATCGACCTGGTGGGTGCCGAGATCGAAATGATCAATTACCCCAACCGCGAACTCGTGCTGAAGCAGCTGGTGGAAGCCGTGCGGAACGACTACGATTTTATCGTGGTGGACTGTTCTCCTTCCCTCGGCCTGATCACTGTGAATGCCCTGACGGCTGCCGATTCGGTCATCGTGCCAGTGCAGTGCGAGTTTTTCGCACTGGAAGGCCTGGGCAAACTGCTCAATACCATCAAGATCGTCCAGAGCCGGCTTAATACAGCCCTTGTGATCGAAGGCATCCTGATGACGATGTACGACGGCCGCCTGCGCCTCTGCAACCAGGTAGTGAGCGAAGTACGCCGCCATTTTGAAGACCTCGTGTTCAATACCATCATCCACCGGAACGCACGGCTTTCGGAAGCTCCCAGCGTGGGCAAGCCCGTCATCCTGTACGACGCCAACAGCAAAGGCTCGATGAACTACCTGAACCTGGCCAAGGAAATTTTGCAGAAGAATAACATGACCCGTATTCCGCAGGAGGAAAGAACGATCGAGCTTTAGCAGGGTGAATGGGTCAACAAGTGAATGGGTCAATGGGTGAATGGGTGAATGCTTAGGTGAATGGGAAGCAGAGTGTTGCGAGTCGTGGATCTTTAATATTGAATAAGAGTCTGCAGGTAGGGTACTTGTGAGTCCAGTCAGACAAAGCCCCCAAGGAAACCAATCGTAAATCGTCAATTGTCAATCGTCAATCCTTTACAGGACTGCCACCAAATCGTACACCGTACATCAAACATCGTACATCAAAATGAGTGCCCCCAAACAAAATAAAGACGCGCTGGGTAAAGGGATCCGCTCCCTGCTGCAGAGCATTGACTCCGACCTGAAGAACACGGCCGGCGGACTGAAGCCCCAGGCCGTGGAAGCCGCCACCGGGGTCATCCGCATCCCTGTTGATGCCATCGAGCCCAACCCGAAGCAGCCCCGCCGCGATTTCGACGAAACCGCCCTGCAGGAGCTGGCCCAGAGCATCCGGATGCACGACATCATCCAGCCCGTAACCGTGTCGCGGCTATCCGCCACCAAGTACCGGCTGATTTCCGGGGAACGCCGCTGGCGGGCCTCCAAAGAAGCAGGCCTGAAAGACATTCCCGCCTATATCCGCCAGGCCAACGACCAGGAACTCCTGGAACTCGCCCTGCTGGAAAACCTGCAGCGGGAAGACCTGAACGCCATGGAAGTAGCCCTCTCCTACAAACGCATGATGGAAGAGTTAAGCCACACGCAGGAACAGGTAGCCGAGCGCATGGGCAAGGACCGCAGCACGGTCACCAACTACATCCGTCTGCTGAAGCTTCCCCCGGATATCCAGGTGGCGGTGCGCAACGGCACGATCTCCATGGGCCATGCCCGTGCCCTCGTGAACGTGGACACCGTGGACAAGCAGCTTTATATTTTCGAGGAGATCCGCTCCAAGGGCCTTTCGGTCCGCCAGACCGAAAACCTGGTACGCGCACTCTATAAAGAAAAAGAAGGCAGCACCAAGCCGGCCGAGCCTTCGCTCCCGCAGGCCTATAAAAAGATTGAAGACAAGCTGGCCACCCACTTCAGTACCAAGGTAAAGCTGAAGCACAGCCGCAACGGCAGCGGTCAGATCACGCTAGATTATTACTCCCTGGAGGAGCTGAACAAGCTACTGGACCAAATGAATGTGACCATTGATTAAAGGCGT
>DATAGL010001057.1:0-13296 GCA_036263755.1 Chitinophagaceae bacterium
GCCGATATGATTGTTCAGGTTGCCTTCGGTGGTATAGGTGCGGTAGCGTGCCGACAGTGCCGCATGGATCAGTTCTTTCGTGGTGGTCTTGCCGTTGGATCCGGTAACGGCAATAAAGGGGATGTTGAACTGCCGGCGGTGGTGCCGGGCCAGTTCCTGCAGGGCTGTGAGCACATCGGGCACCAGCACGGTACGGCCTTCTATGGCATAGGCGGCTTCATCGATGACGGCGAAGGCGGCTCCTCTGTCGAGGGCCTGCTGCGTGAAAGCGTTGCCGTTAAAGTTCGGGCCTTTGAGGGCGAAGAACAGGTCGCCGCTTTTCAGCCTGCGGGTATCGGTTTGTACGGAGGAATGCTGCAGGTACAGCTGGTACAGTTCAGGGATGCTCATGCGGTTCTTCTTTTGCGGTGGTGTGCCGTTGGACAAAGGTAGGCAAACGAAAAGCCCCGCTTGCGGGCGGGGCTTAAGTATTTGAAGGGGATGCTTAGCGTTTTTGCTTCCGGGTCTTGAAGAAGTTGCCGGTCTTGCGGCCGTTGCCTTCGGGGCTGCCCATGCGGTCCATGGCGCAACGGAAACCGATGGTGCTGCTGGCCTGGTCTTCTTCCATGTAGCGGCGGGTACCGGGGCTCAGCCAGTAAGCGCGGTCGTTCCAGCTGCCGCCTTTGAATACGCGGCTCTTGTCGCTGACCAGGGTGGTCTGTCCGTAACCGTACGTTGCGTTCGACAGGGTGTCACCGTCCAGGAAGTTGATCACGTTACCGCGCTGGTAGTTGCGGCGGCTCTTGCTTTCCTCGTCGGTTACCGGAACCATTTTCACGCGGCCCAGGCTGTCGATTTCACCTTCACCTTCTTCGTTCTTGTACTGCTTCATGAACTTGTTACCGCGGAAGGGCGATACGTCGTCGGCATCGAGGCCGGTGAGCGGACGATAAACGTCGGCTACCCATTCGCTTACGTTACCGGCCATGTTGTACACGCCGAAACCGTTGGGGTAGAAGGATTTTACCGGGGCGGTGTATACGGCGCGGTCGTTCAGACCACCGGCCACACCGGCGTTGTCGCCCGAGCCCCGCTTGAAGTTGGCCAGGAACTGACCATGCCAGGAGCCGTGCTTTGTATCGCGCAGGCCGGAAGAGTTCATGTTGTGCGTCCAGGGATAAACCTGCTTGTTGGACTGCAGTTCCTCACCACGCTTGCCTTCCTTGGCAGTGGGGCGGGGGTTCTGGTTGATCAGGCCATAAGCGGCGTATTCCCACTCGGCTTCAAACGGCAGGCGGTAGTCGGGCTGGAGGATACCGTCTTCCATGGACACCTGCGTGCGGGGCGTACCCATGGAGGACTTCAGCGACTTGTTCTTGCCGGGCTGGGCCTGGTACAGGCCGAGCAGGTAGGATTTGGTCGTGAAGTTGTTTTCCTGCTGCTGGCCCTGAATGCCCTGCTTCGCAATGAAGTTCTGCTTCATCAGGATGCCTTCGTTCACCCGGTCGCTTCTCCAGAGGCAGAAGTCATGCGCCTGTCTCCAGCTTACGCCTACCACCGGGTAGTCGTTGAAGCCGGGGTGGCGGAAATAATATTCCACGAGGGGTTCGTTATAGCTCAGCTCGGAGCGCCATACCATGGTATCCGGAAGAGCCGACTCGATGATTTTGCGGTTGCCCGGATCAGCTTCAGGGTCGAAAATGCGGCTGAGCCAGTGAATGTACTCGCGGTAGTGGACGTTGGCCACTTCGGTGCGGTCGATATAAAACGAGGGAACTGTTACCCGGCGGGGTATGTTGTTCCAGTCGCCCATGACGTCCTCTTCGGTCTGGCCCATGGTGAAGGTACCGCCCTGTACAAATACAAGACCGGGACCTGTCTGCTGGTCCTTGGATTTGGCTACCTGGTAGCCGCCCATGTTCTTGTCGTTGTAATTCCAGCCGGTGACTTCCGATGCGGGTGCCTTCTTCTTGAAGAGGTTACAGGATGAGAGTAAGGCAGCGGAGGATAGGAGGATGAAAAAGTTTTTCACTTGCATGTTTCAACATTTGGCTTTTTAAAGGACACATGGATTCATGTGGGTCCAGTATCCTAGTTTTCAGCATAACTTTAACGGGGTGTTACCACAATTATTGTATGCGAAAAATAGTTTTCCGGACAGCTTTGCGAATATATACAGTTTAGTATAAAACTCATAGCTTGCCCTTTAATTTTTGTACCACCCCCGGATCTATGCCCTCCTCTCTTTCCAGACTTTTTCTGCTCTGCACCCTCCTGGCTCTCGGGCCGGGCGCAGACGCGCAGCGCACCTGGAAACAGGCTTCCGTGCTCCGCACCGGTGCCTGGTACCGGGTGGCTGTAGGTGAGGCCGGTGTATACCGGGTGGACCTTCCCCTGCTTTCTGCCCTGGGCGTCAACCCTTCCGGCCTTTCCGCGGACGCCATCCGCGTGTATGGCAACGGGGGCGCCCCCCTGCCTGAATCCAATGCGGCGCCCGCCCCCGATGACCTGGAGGAAGTGGCCATCCAGGTGGAAGACGGTGGTGACGGCCTGCTCAATGGCGGCGATTACCTCCTTTTTTATGCGCCCGGTCCCCACCGGTGGCAGCCTTCGGCAGCCGACCGCCGCTTTACCTGGCACCGGAACCTGTATACCGACAAAGCCTATTATTATATAACCATCGGCGGCGCGGGCGGAAAGCGCATCGCCACTCAAACCGATGCCGCGCCTGTAACGCAATACCTGTCCGACTTCGACGAGCGCTACGCCCACGAGCTGGATTCGGTGAATTTTCTTTCTTCCGGCAAGGAATGGTTCGGCGAGGAGCTGTCCGATGCCCCGGGCCGGAGCCTTACCCGCAGCTTTACGCCTGCCCTTGCCGGCCTGGTGGCCGGTGCCCCGATGACCCTCCAGGCCCGGGCCGTAGCCCGGTCGGTAGGCGCGCCGGCCCGTTTCGCGCTCAGCCTCGACGGGACGGGAATCGGTGAATTGTCCGTGCCGGCCACAGGCCCCGGGGTATACGACCCATTCGGCCACCCCGCGGAAACCGCAGTAACCTTTCCCGCCCCCGCGGCCGAAACGCCCTCCCTTGTCTGGCGCTACTTTCCCGGTTCTTTCAACAGCCAGGGCTGGATCGACCGCTGGCTCCTGTTTTACCGCCGCCGTCTGCAGCTGCCGGCCGGCGGGCAGCTTTCCTTCCGCGACTGGCGGTCGCTGAACCCGGGGCCCATCGGATTCACCCTGGGCGCCGCCGGCGCCGGAACGAAGGTCTGGGACGTGACCGAGCCGCAGGCACCCGTAGCCCTGCAGCTCCAGTTCTCGGGCAATGATGTTTCTTTTTCCCGCGCCGGCGGCGGGCTCCGGGAATTCATCGCGTTCGGGGAGGCCAAAGTGCCCGAGCCCCTGGGCCGGGTGGCCAACCAGGACCTGCATGGCCTGGGCCCTGCCGACTACCTCATCATCACGCACCCTTCTTTTCTTTCCGAAGCCCGGCGGCTGGCCGCCTTTCACCGCGAGCGGCAGGGCCTGCGCACCGTTGTGGCCACCACCGAGCAGGTCTTTCATGAGTTCGGGGGCGGGGCGCCCGATCCGTCCGCCCTGCGCAATTTCGTCCGGATGTTTTACGACCGGCAGCGCGCCGACTGGAACGGCTCGTCCAAATACCTGCTCCTGCTGGGCAAGGCTTCCTTTGATTATAAGGACCGGGTCCGGAACAACACGAACCTCGTACCGGCTTATGAAAGCCCCGCTTCGCTGGACCCGCTGAACACCTATGCATCGGACGATTTTTTCGGTTTCCTGGAGGAAGGGGAGGACATCAATGGCGGCGCCACTCCACCCGATCTGGATATCGGCATCGGCCGGATCCCCGCCCGCACTCCCGAAGAGGCCAAAGCCTATATCGATAAGGTCATTGCTTACCACAGCCCGGAAGCCTTCGGGCCCTGGCGGCAGCAGGCTGTTTTCGTGGCCGATGACGAAGACTTCAACCTGCACTTACAGGATGCGGAGATCCTTACCGCCACGGCGAAGGAAAAGGCCCCGGCCCTCAACCTGCGCAAAGTGTACCTCGACGCGTTCCGCCAGGAAGCGGCTTCCGTGGGCGGGCGCTACCCAGCGGCCAATGCCCTGATCAACAACGACATTCTGAACGGTACACTGATCTGGAACTACAGCGGTCATGGCGGCCCGCAGCGCCTGGCTGAAGAAGTGGTACTGGACGCTTCCATCCTCAGCGGGTGGAAGAATGAGCACCGCCTGCCCCTGTTCATTGCCGCCACCTGCGATTTTGCTCCCTTTGACCACCCCGGCACCCCTTCGCTCGGCGAGGCGCTGGTGCTGCGCCCCAAAACAGGAGCCATCGCCCTGATGGCCACCAGCCGCGTGGTGTTTGCCTTCTCCAACCGTATTCTCAATAATAATTACATAGCGACGGCACTGGAGGCGGATGCCGCCGGCAACTACCGCTCGCTGGGCGAGGCGGTCCGGGTGGCCAAGAACCGCACCTATGCCGCCTCTGCCGACCTGATCAACAACCGGAAATTCCTTCTTCTCGGTGACCCGGCCACCACGCTGGCCTTCCCGAAGCTGCAGGTACAGGCTACGGTCATCAACGGGAAGCCGGCCGGCACCGATACCCTGCAGGCCACGGAAGAAGTGGTGCTGGAAGGAACGGTAACGAACCGCAACGGTGCGCTGCTGGCCGATTTTTCCGGTACGGTTTTTCTTTCCCTGTTCGACAAAGAGCAAAGCCGCTCCACCCTGGGCAACGACCCCGGAAGCCAGCCCGTGGGCGTCATTACGCAGTCGGACCTCCTGTTCAAGGGAAAGGTAACGGCGGCAGGAGGGAAGTTTGCTTTTCGTTTCCGGCTGCCGAAGGACATGGACTACCGCCTGGGTCAGGGCAAGATCAGCCTGTATGCACACGACAGTACCCGGGACGGGGGCGGATTTTCCCGGGAGGTCCATATCGGGGGCATTGCCGCAGGCGGCAGCCGCGATGGTGAAGGCCCGGGCATCCGCGCCTACCTGAACGACGAGCGTTTTGTTCCCGGCAGCATTACCGACCCGGCACCCGTGCTGGTGGTGAAGCTGGCCGATTCCTCGGGCATCCGTACCGGCAACAGCGGCATCGGCCACGACCTGGTGGTCACGCTGGATAAGGACCCGAACCGGTTCTTCATCCTCAACGATTTTTACGAAAGCGACCTCGACTCGTACCGTACCGGGACCGTCCGCTTCCAATTGCCGGACCTGGAGCCCGGCGCGCATACCCTCACCATCAAAGCCTGGGATGTACTGAACAACAGCAGCGAGCAGACCCTGGAGTTCGTGGTGGTGCCTAAGGAAGACCTGAAGATCGACCATGTACTGAATTATCCCAATCCCTTCACTACGCACACGGAATTCTGGTTTGAACATAACCAGCCCGGCACTGCCCTGGACGTGACCGTGGAAGTTTATACCGTTTCGGGAAAGCTGGTGAAAATGTTAAAGAAAACAATAAATTCTGCCGGCAATCGTTCAAGTGACATTGCATGGGACGGCACCGATGAGTTCGGCGCCCGGATCGGGCGTGGGGTATACCTCTACCGTCTGCGGGTGAAACGGGCTGACGGAAAAGAAGCAAAGGCCTGGAACAAACTGGTGATCCTCTGATGCAACGAAATGAACGAAAAGGATTTATAAACCAAAACGGCCTAATTTCACACACTTTTTTTAAATGATATCTATGCGACCAACTGCACTACGATTTGTAGCTGTTACTGTATTTTCCTTTATCCTAGGTACCTCTGTAAACGCACAATCCCAACCCCGGGTAGTAACCACTGCCGTTCCTTTTCTCCGTATTTCTCCCGATGCCCGCTCCGGCGGCATGGGCGATCTTTCGCTGGCCACCACTCCCGATGTCAGCTCCCCCTTTTTCAATCTCGGCAAGGTGCCGTTCAATACATCGCCGGCCGGAGTGAGCGTAACGTATACGCCCTGGCTGAAGAACATTGTGAACGACGTATTCCTGGCTTCCATCGCCGGCTATTATAAAATTGACGACCTGCAGTCCATTTCCGGGGCCTTCCGGTATTTTTCCCTGGGTAGCATCCAGTTTACCGATGACCGCGGCCAGACGCTGGGCTCGCAAAACCCCCGGGAACTGGGCATCGACGCCGGCTACAGCCGCCGCCTGTCCGACCGCGTAGGCCTGGGCGTGGGCATGAAATTCATTTACTCGAACCTGGCTTCGGGCCAGAGCCAGGGCACCGGTGCCACCTTCAAGCCCGGTACGGCGGTCGCTGCCGACCTCGGCCTGTATTATAATGCCCACAACGAAGCCGGGCAGGGCTGGGCCTTCGGTGCGGCGCTGAGCAACCTCGGTTCCAAGATCGGCTATACCGACAATGCCGACCAGAAAGATTTTATCCCGGCCAACTTCGGGATCGGTACTTTTTATACCAAGGTGATCGACGAGTCGAACAAGATCTCCTTCGGGGTGGACCTCAACAAATTGCTGGTGCCCACGCCACCTGCCGATACGTCCAGTGCCGCGGTCTTCCAGGCGTACCGCGATAAAGGGGTGATCAGCTCCTGGTTCTCCTCGTTCGGTGACGCGCCCGGCGGCTTTGGCGAAGAGCTGAAAGAATTCCAGATCTCTGCCGGGGGCGAGTACAATTACAACGACCAGTTTGCTTTCCGGGCCGGCTACTTCCACGAAGGCCGCAACAAAGGCAACCGCCGGTATTTTACTGTAGGGGTGGGCGTGAAGTATAATGTGTTCGGCCTCAACTTTTCCTACCTTGTTCCTACCGGCTCGGGCATCAACCAGAACCCGCTGTCCAATACCCTGCGTTTCTCGCTCCTCTTCGACCTGAGCGGCGAGGCCGCCGGCGACTTCGAGTAAATAGTTCAGCAACAGAATTTTATAAGAGCCACCCGAATGGGTGGCTTTTTAATTACCCGTTTACGAGTTCACGAGTTCACAAGTTGACAGGTTGAAAAGTTGAATAGAGGGATTCTGTTTCTCTGCTTCCTCAGTGCGACCCATCGACTGAATAAGGAAGCTTTTTCGGTGCAGAAAAGGTTTCGCACAGAGGAAGCAGAGAAACAGAGTACTAACGGAACGGACACGAAACTGGTCAACTTGTCAACTTGTGAACCGATCAGCTGCTCAACCTTACAATCCCTACTTTTGCCAAAAAGCAACCATGGGTTTCAGAATTGGCTTTGGCGTGGATTTCCACCAGCTGGGTGAGGGCCGGGCGCTGAAGATCGGCGGCGTACATATTCCGCATCCGTACGGCGCGATCGGGCACAGCGATGCCGACGTGCTGCTGCACGCCCTCTGCGACGCGCTGCTCGGGGCCGCCTGTCTGGGCGACATCGGGGTACATTTCCCCGACACCGACATGAAGTATAAGAACATCGACAGCCGCATTCTGCTGGAGGAAACGACGCGCCTGGTGCGCGAAGCCGGCTACCGGCCGGTGAATATCGACAGCACACTGTGTCTGCAGGAGCCGAAGATCAAGCCCTTTGTGCCGGCCATGCAGCAAACCATCGCCGGCCTCACCGGCCTTACCGAAAAGGATGTTTCCATCAAGGCCACCACCACCGAGCAGATGGGTTTTGTAGGCCGCAAAGAGGGGCTGGTCGCCTACGCCACCGTTTTATTGGAAACTATTTAACAGCAATCGGCCGGTCAAAACTTACCTTTGAAACTATGGGGGTTACCGTTAAAATTGTCAACCGTTCGCCGTTTCCGCTGCCGCAATACGCTACGGCCGGTGCTGCCGGGCTCGACCTGCAGGCCCACCTTGAAGCCCCGCTGACCCTGCAGCCGATGGAGCGGCAGTTGGTACCCACCGGCCTGTTTATCGAGCTGCCGGTCGGTTACGAAGCCCAGGTGCGTCCCCGCAGCGGCCTGGCTATGAAGCAGGGACTGACCTGCCTGAACAGCCCGGGCACCATCGATGCCGACTACCGCGGAGAAATTAAGATTATCTTGATCAACCTTTCGGGAACCGAACAGGTCCTATATCCGGGCGACCGTGTAGCCCAGATGGTAGTGCAGCGGGTGGAAACCGTACAATGGAGCGCGGTGGACGACCTGGTTACCACCAGTCGCGCCGCCGGAGGGTTCGGTTCCACCGGGAAATAATATTACAGCAGAACCATATTCAGAAGAAAAGCCCATGACCCGAATTTTTTATGTACTGAGCGCCCTGGTGCTCCTCACTTCCTGCCGCTCGACCAAAAAGATCCAGACGGCCATCACCCGCAAGGACACAACGGCCGTGGCTTCCACGCCGGCCCCCCGCAGCAACGATTCCTCGGTGTTCATCCGGACCGCCCTGCAGCAGGTTTCGGCCAACCGGGTTCCTTTTACCACCTTTTCGGCTAAGGTGAATGTGGACTACCGCGATGCCGAAGACAAGAAATACGATGTGAATGCCAATATCCGGATGTACCGCGACAGCGCCCTGTGGATCTCGGTGAACGCCATCCTGGGCATTGAGGCCCTGCGCGTGCTCATCACCAAAGATTCCGTAAAGCTGCTCAATAAGCAGGACCGGCAATACACCGCGCGCAGCATTGATTACCTGCAGGAGGTGACCGCCCTGCCTTTGGACCTGCGCACCGTGCAGGACCTGCTGATCGGCAACCCTGTTTTCCTGGACAGCAATAATATCGTTTCGTACTCACGAGGCGCCGGTACGGTATCGCTGCTGTCGATCGGGCAATTTTTCAAACACCTGATCACGCTCCAGGACGGTGACCACCAGCTGTTGCACAGCAAGCTGGACGATGCCGACATCAGCCGCAACCGGACGGCCAACCTGGCATACGAAGCCTACGAGACGAAGCGCGGGCCCCGGTTTGCCACCAAACGGCGCATTTCGGTATCGGAGAAGAAAAAGCTGGACATTGCCCTCGACTTCAAGCAATACAGCTTCGACGAAGAGGTGAGCTTTCCGTTCTCCATTCCCAAAAATTATAAAGCGAACTAAAATTAATACCGGTTTCTCCCGTTAAAGAGGAACCAAAATCTGAATTGCATGAAGAAAACCCTCCTCATCGCTGCCTGCTTTTTTGCTTTAGCGAGCAGTTATGGCCAGGCCCCCGACCGATCCAAGATGGAGCAGGAGCGCAAAGCCATCCAGGCCGAGCTGCAGGAAGTGCAAAGCACCCTTAACAAGGTAAAAGGCCAGAAGAAGGAATCGCTGGGCCAGCTGAACCTGATCCAGAAGAAGGTAAACCTGCAGGGCCAGTTTGTGAACAACATCAATAAGGAGATCCGGATCCTTTCCGACGATATTTACCTGAAAAGCGTGGAGATCAACAAGCTGCAGCAGGCACTCGATACCCTGAAGTCCCAGTATGCCCGCAGCGTGGTGTATGCGTACAAGAACCGCAGCTCCTACAACTATATCAACTTTATCTTTTCCGCCTCCAACTTCAACGATGCCCTCCGGCGGATTTCCTACCTGCGCTCGTACCGCGAGCACCGGCAGGAGCAGGTGGCCAACATTGTGCAGATGCAGCAGCGCGTAGAAGCCAACAAGCAGCAGCTCCTGTCCAAAAAGACCCAGAAAAGCTCGGCCCTGCAGAACCAGACGCAGCAGCTGAAGGTGCTGGAAGAGCAGCGGAAGGAGAAAGACGCCATAGTAGCCAAGCTGAAATCGCAGGAGAGCGACCTGGCGCGCCAGATCGCCGCTAAGAAGAAGCGTGACGCCCAGCTGAAGAAATCCATCAATATCATTATCCAGCGGGAGATCGCTGCCCGCCGGGCGGAAGAAGAGCGCCGCCGCAAGGCCGAGGAAGAAGCCGAGCGCCGGAACCGCGCCGCAACGGCAGGTACCGGTAATGCCGGGGGAAGCACCACTGCGGCCACGCCCCGCACCACTTCAAAGCCGGCTACCCGGAGCAGCGCACCGGCCTCCATGCACCTGAATGCCTCCGAGGAAAAGCTGGCCGGCAACTTTCTCAACAACAAAGGAAAACTGCCCTGGCCGGTAGACAACGGCTTTGTCTCCATCCACTTCGGGTCATATAAAATTCCCGATACCCGCATCACCGGCGACAACCCCGGCATCACCATCACGACGCCCTCGGTTGGCGCCCCGGTAAAAGCCGTTTTCGACGGGGAAGTGATCGGCGTATTTAATATGGGCGACGGCATGGCCGTGACGATCTCCCACGGTAACTATTTTACCACCTACAGCAACCTATCCGGCGTGAACGTTACCAAAGGCAGCAACGTAAGCCGCGGGCAGGCGATCGGCCGCGTGGGCGCCGACGACGACGGCGGTTCCGGCGGAAAGCTCGACTTCATCCTCATGGTGAATACGGCCAACGTGAACCCGGAGCCCTGGCTGCGGAGACCGTAGGAGGCGAGTTTACGAGGTACGATGTGAGATGTACGATTTGGGATGTACGGTGTACGATGTGCCGGATTGACGATTGACGATTGACGATTGACGATTGAATTTGGAGCGGCGCAAGTTAGCAGTTTGATTCCCGTTCCCCTTAGCTCCGGGCGCCATTTGATACACAATAAAAGGCGCGAAGAACTTCCATTCTTCGCGCCTTTGCATTCCTTAGCGTCTTTGCGTGCAACACACATCGTACATCATACATCGTACATAAGGCTGTTACTCCCCTCCATTGAGGAACCGGCTGTACAGCTGCTCATACACCGGTACGATGTTGTGGATGTCGAACCGGCGCGCATGGGCGGCCGCGTTGTTTTTGAATTGCTGTAGCGTAGCATCGTCCTGCAGGATGTTGATGGCCTGTCCGGCCATCGTATCGATATCACCCACATTGCCAAGGAAGCCGGTTTCCCCGGGTACATTGATCTCACCGAGGCCCCCGGCATTGGTGGAAACCACCGGCACCGAAGAAGCCATGGCTTCGAGGGCGGCCAGTCCGAAGCTTTCGTATTCGGAAGTGAGCAGGAAAAGATCGGCAATGGCCAGGATCTCTTCCATCTGCTCCTGCTTGCCCACGAAGCGCACGTCGTTGTGCACACCCAGCTTGCGGCTGAGCTGCTCGGCCATGGCCCGCTCAGGACCGTCGCCCACGAACAGCAGCTTGCTCGGGATCTTTTTCAGCACTTCATGGAAGATCAGCACCACGTCCTGTACCCGCTTGATCCGGCGGAAGTTGGAGGCGTGCAGCAGAATGCGCTCGCCGTTGGGGGCGATCACCTTCCGGAAAGCATCGATGGGCTTGCGGTTGAAGCGCTCGACGTCCACGAAGTTGTGGATCACCTGTATTTCTTTTTCGATCTTGAAGGTCTTGTACGTTTCTTCGCAGAGGTTCTGCGACACGGCCGTGATGGCATCGCTCTGGTTGATGGAGAAAGCAACCACGGGCGCATAGGTTTTGTCGCGGCCTACAAGCGTAATGTCGGTGCCGTGCAGGGTAGTGATCACCGGGATCTGCTTGCCGTCCTGCTCAAGGATCCGCTTGGCCATGTAGGCCGCGGAGGCATGAGGGATGGCGTAGTGCACATGCAGGAGCTGCAGGTCGTTGTTGCGGATCACATCCACCATGGCCGATGCCAGCGCGGTTTCGTAAGGCGGGTAATCGAACAGGGGATAGGTGGGTACCTGCACCTCGTGGTAAAAAATATTGGGGACGAACACGTTCAGCCGGACGGGCTGCTGGTAAGTGATGAAGTGGACCTGGTGTCCTTTCTGTGCCAGGGCTTTTCCTAATTCCGTTGCTAATACGCCACTCCCGCCAAAGGTGGGGTAGCAGACTATGCCTATTCTCATAACATGCTGGTTCATTGGCCCGACTAAGGTACACGCAAAAATGCCACCGCTCCGGGGGCAATCGTTAAAACTTTGTTTACGCGGTATCGTACATTTAAGCCCTAAATTCTTTGCATGCCCCTGAAAAAGCTATTCCTGCTGCTGTGGATCACCGGTAATATGAGTGCCGGCGCCCAGCATGCGGACTCCGTTTTTATCCGCCGCCTGGCCGATGAAGTGCTGGTGAACAGCGGCGCCTACGACAACCTGCGGGTGCTCACCAAAACCATTGGCGGCCGGCTGGCCGGCTCCCCGCAGATGGTCAGGGCCGAACTTTGGGGGGCGAAGGCGCTGCGTGCGGCCGGTGCCGATACGGTATGGATGCAGGAATGCCACGTGCCGCACTGGGTGCGCGGGGGAACCGACCAGGCCAAAGCGCTGCTGCCCGGAGGGGCCCGTCGCCTTGATGTGGTGGCCCTGGGCAATTCCATCGGCTCTGGCCGTCCGCTGACCGGTGAGGTGATTGAGATTGCCGATTTTGACGACCTTGATCGGAAGAAAGAGGCGGTGCGCGGCCGCATTGTGTTCTACAATTATAAAATGAACCCGCGGTTCATCCGCACCTTCCAGGCCTATGGCGATGCGGGACGCTACCGTTCGCAGGGCCCGGCCCGGGCGGCCCGACTGGGGGCCAAGGCCGTGATCGTGCGGAGCCTGGCCACAGGTCACGAGAATCACCCGCATACCGGGGCGACCGTATACAACGATTCTTTTCCAAAGCTTCCGGCAGTAGCCATCGGCCTGCAGGATGCCGACTGGCTCAGCCGGCAGGCCCAGAAGGGGCCGGTACGGGTTACGCTGCACACGCACGGGCGCTTTCTGCCCGATACCACCGGCCATAACGTGATCGGTGAGCTGCGGGGCACCGAATTTCCCGAAGAGATCATAACGGTAGGCGGCCACCTCGACAGCTGGGACAACGGGGAAGGCGCGCACGATGACGGGGCCGGCTGTGTACAAAGTATCGAGGTCCTGCGGGCTTTCCGGGCGCTGGGTTACCGGCCGAAACGGACCATCCGGTTTGTATTGTTTGCCAATGAGGAAAACGGCACCCGGGGCGGGAATAAATACGCCGAGGAAGCACGGCGAAAAGGGGAACGCCACCTTTTTGCCCTGGAAAGCGATGCGGGCGGTTTTACCCCGCGCGGCTTTTCTCTTTCCCTGCGCGATTCGGCGCTCCGGCGGGTGCAGGCCTGGGGACCCCTGCTGGCGCCCTATGGCATCAGTTCGCTCGAATTCGGCGGCGGGGGCGTGGATATTACTCCGCTGAACCGGCTGATGCAGACGCCAGTATCCTCTTTTATTCCGGACTCGCAGCGCTATTTCGACCTCCATCATGCCCGCAACGATGTGTTCGAAAACGTCAACCGGCGCGAGCTGGAGCTGGGTGCCCTGAACATGGCGGCGTTAGTGTACCTCGTGGATCAGTACGGTTTGTAGGAAAGCTGCGCATTTCTTATCTATCTTGAAAAAGCGGAGTGCAAAGCAGGCTCATGCGGAT
>DATAGL010001058.1:0-7137 GCA_036263755.1 Chitinophagaceae bacterium
AAGCACATCATTATCTATGCAGAAGACGACCCGGATGATCTGTATATCGTACAAAAGGCGTTTGAAGCGCAAAACGAACCGATCGAGTTAAGGCATGCGACCAACGGCTTTGAGGCCCTGCAGCAGCTGCGGCGACTGGAAGCGGAAAACAGCTGTCCCTGCCTGATTATCCTCGACATCAACATGCCGGGTATGGACGGCCGCGAGACCCTCGTGCAGCTGAAAGCCAGTGAATCCTTCCGGCATGTACCTGTGGTCCTGTTTACCACCTCTTCTTCGCCCCGCGACCGCGAATTTGCCCAGCAGCACGGTGCCGACTTCATCACCAAACCCCTGCATTTTTCCGAAGTGGAAGCACTGGCCCGCACCTTCATCGAGCGCTGCAACTTTGAGCTGACGGAAAATACCGAGCGGATCAACCAGGAAAACAACCAGTAATCCATAGTTTATACGGCTGCGGCAGGAACCCTCTGATCCGATTGTGTCTCCAACAGCGGCCGGTTTGCGCGCAGAGCTAAGGAGAAAAGGAGCCAATGAGGTATTTCTCTGCGCCCTCCTTTCCTCCTTAGCTCTGCGCGAACCTCTTCGACTCAAAGCATGCTGCGGGACGAAAAGGTTGCCCTCTAAACCGCAATACCTTGTTAAAACCCTCCTCCGCACCCGGCTTTAGCGTTTCTGCAACGGGAAAAAGGGCCAATTTACAGCCGTGTGAAAAATCCCCGAACGATATGAAGTGCAGACTGATCCTTTTACTGGCTCTTTCCCTCGGCCTCGGCGCTCCGGTCCTGGCGCAGTCCTCCGCTAAAAAAGCAAGCCCCGTTTCCCTGGTGCCCGCCAAAGGAACGCCCGGTCTTGGCTTTGCCCCGCCCAGCCTTTCCGACGACAAGATCATCGGCAATGCGTATTTCCATGCCGACAAACAATCCAGCTTTTACGTCACCCGCAGCCTCGACCTGCTGAAACTGACCAACAACAAGCTGGAGGTCATCGGCCGCCTGGCGCCCCTGAACCAGCCCGGCTACAAGTACATGATCTACGACAACAACACCCGCTTCCTCGTAGACCACCAGGGAAACATCCTTACCACGGCCGGACGGAAGATCGGGATCCTGCGGAAGAATTAGAATATCGATTAAGGAATATCGATGGAAGAAGGCTGAAGGGAGAGAAGAATATTCAATATGCAATATTCAAGGATGAATTCCTGATTCGTCCTGGATACCCTGTTCATCACAACAAACGCTCCCATCGTACATCGTAAACCGTACATCGTACACCACACATCAGCCGGCCTCTGGCTTACCCTCTTCGTGTTCCTTCGTGTCTTTGTGTCTTCGTGGTTCAAAATCCCGCACCGCACCCAAATCGTACACCGTACATCGTAAATCGTAACTCCTTCCGCCTATCTTCGCGCCCGGAGAGTGAATCAACATGAAACTGTCGCAATTGTCGCATACGCTGATCGGCTCGGAGATCGTGAAACTGGGCGGAGAGATCCGGGAACGGATCCGGAAAGGAGAATCGATCTATAACTTTACCGTGGGCGATTTCGACCCGGAGATCTTCCCGATCCCGAAGGAGCTGGAAGACGCCATCGTGGACGCCTACCGGGCGCATTTTACCAACTACCCCGCCGCCGAGGGCAACCTCGACCTGCGGCAATCCATCCGCAACTTTCTCATCGAATTCCAGGGCCTGGACTACAGCACCGAGGAGATCCTCGTGGCCTCCGGCGGACGGCCCCTCATTTATGCCCTGTACCGCGCCGTTTGCGACGAGGGCGAAAAAGTGATCTATGCCGTTCCTTCCTGGAACAACAACCATTATACGCATTTCGTAGGCGGAGAGCACGCCGTGGTGGAAGCCACGGCCGCCAACAACTTCATGCCCACGGCCGAAGAACTGGCCCCGCTGGTGCAGGACGCCGGCCTCCTTGCCCTCTGCTCGCCCCAGAACCCGACGGGCACCACCTTCCGCAGGGAGCAGCTCGAAGCCATCTGCCGCCTCGTGGTGGAAGAGAACGAGCGCCGCGGACCTGAGGCCAAAAAGCTGTACCTCCTCTACGACCAGATGTACTGGCACCTTACGTACGGCGACATCCGTCATTACGACCCCGTAACGCTGAACGAAGCCACCCGCCCCTATACCATTTACATCGATGCGGTGAGCAAGGTGTTTGCCGCCACCGGCGTGCGCGTGGGCTGGAGCACCGGCCCGGCGGAAGTGCTGGGCAAGATGAAAGCCATCCTCTCGCACGTGGGCGCCTGGGCGCCTATGGCCGAGCAGAAAGCGCTGGCATCCTACCTCGGGCAAACGGAGGCGATCCGCACCTACCTGGCCGGGTTCAAAAAAGCGATTGAAGAACGCCTGCTCAGCATCTACAACGGGCTGCAGGCACTGAAGGATAAAGGCCATAACGTAGACGCCGTAGCCCCGGAGGCCGCGATCTACCTGACCATCAAGATCGATCTGAAAGGAAAGAAAAAGGGGGACGGAACGGTACTGAACGACCAGTCGGAAGTAACGGCTTTCCTGCTCCAGGAAGCGGGTCTGGCGATCGTACCTTTTTACGCGTTCGGTGCCGCCAAAGATTCACCCTGGTACCGACTGAGTGTAGGCACCTGCCGCAGCGAAGGCATCCCGGAGATGCTGACCCGCCTGGAGGAAGCGCTGAACCGCTTGTCCTGATCAGTTCTTGTTGAGCAGGAAATGAAAAGGCTTCAGTTCCGGTTCCTCGGCAGCCCGGAGTATTTTACGCTTTTTACCGGTGATCCGGGTGCGGGTCACCAGTTCGTGGGCGGTACAAAAGGCATCTGCATGCTCCACACGCACCAGCAGCTGGTGCAGGCCTTCCACGGCGGCTTGCAGCGATTGGGGGCTGTGGGCATCCGCCTTGAAAAGGACCAATAAATCACGCGCGTTCTTCATAGCCTGAGACTTTAAAGGATTATCGGGTGCTTGGACAGCCGCATTTGCTTCCCTTGCCGGTGCCCGAATAATAATTCTTCGCACAACCGGTGGCAGTCACTACGGCGATCAGGAGCAGGGTGTAAAACATGGTTTTGGTACGCATAACGAGTTTCCCAAAATAAACTATTTTACGAAATCTTTAGTATGGCTTTCGGCCGGCCGGTCAAAATTTAACATGAAGCCCCTTCAAGACTCGGTTAAACCCCGGATTCTGGTAGCTCCGCTCGACTGGGGCCTGGGTCATGCCACCCGTTGTGTCCCCCTGGTGCGTGCCTTGCTGGAGTCCGGCTGCGAGGTCATCCTGGCCGGTGAAGAAAAAACGGCGGCGCTCCTGTCTGCCGAATTCCCTGAACTCACCATCCTTCCCTTAAAAGGGTACAGAATAAACTATGCCAAAAACCGGCGCTGGCTGGCCCCGCAGCTGCTGCTGCAGGTGCCCCGGCTGCAACGGGTCATCCGGGAAGAAAACAACTGGCTGCGGCAAATAGTTGCACAGCACCGCATCCACGCCGTGCTCTCCGACAACCGCTACGGCCTCTGGCACCCGCAGGTCCCCTGCGTGCTCCTTACCCACCAGCTCTGCATCCGGACAGGTTGGGGCAAACTGGCCGACCGCCTCCTGCAACGGCTGCACTACCGGTACATCCGGCGTTTTACCGAATGCTGGGTACCCGACGAGCCAGAAGCCCCGGGACTGGCCGGCCGCCTGTCCCATACCCGCACGCCCCCGCCCCTGCCGGTCTACTACACCGGACCGTTGTCGCGGCTGCAGCGGGCCCCCGCAGGGAGTGCACCTTCCCGGCTGCTGGTCCTGTTGTCGGGTCCCGAACCCCAGCGCACGCTGCTGGAAGAAATACTCTGGTCCCAGCTGACCGCAGCCGGTATCCCGGCCCTGCTGGTCCGCGGGCTGCCCGGTGCCGGCGGGCCCGCACTGCCCCGCCATCCCGCCCTTGAAGTGGTGAACCACCTGCCGGCCGCCGAACTGGAAGCCGCCCTGAATGCCGCTCCCTTCGTGGTGGCCCGCAGCGGCTACAGCACGGTCATGGACCTGATGGCCCTGGGGAAGCGGAGCCTCCTCATTCCCACTCCCGGGCAAACGGAGCAGGAATACCTCGCCCGCCTCCTCTCAGAACAGCACCGCGCCTGCTGCGTGGCGCAGCACCGGCTGGACCTTCCGGCCGACCTGAAAACTGCGGAAACCTTTCCGTACCGGTTCCCCGAAGCGGGAAAAAACCCGTGGCTCCCGCAGGTGCTTTCCCGTTTTTTAGCGGGATTAAAAGCAGTCAGCTAAGCAGTTTTCCTCATTGCCCCCACAAGGCCGGCGGACTAGCTTTGCTTTTTTAGCGAATTGCATTATTTTGAGCCTTCCAAATCCATTCATATGAAAAGCGCAACCTTTCTCGCCGCTGGTCTGCTGACCCTTTCTTCCCTTTTTACTTCCTGTGCTCCCGAACATGATGCCCTGCCCACCACCCGTGAAGTGATCACGCAAGGGGTGTGGAAAGTAACGTCGTTCACGGCCGGCCAGGACCAGACCGCCCAGTACCGGCAGGTACAGCTGACCTTCGGGGCCGACGGCCGTATCGAATGTACGCACGGGTCGGACCGCTGCTCCGGCCTGTGGAATGTGGACCGTTCCGGCAGCACCGAAGTGCTCCAGGTGCACCTGAACAGCGACGAAGCTTACCTGCAGCCCCTGAAGCAGGACTGGAGTGTACTGGCCAGCGCGCCGGCACAGCTTTCCCTGAAGGGTGGTAATGCCACGCTGCAGATCAGCCGCTTCTAGCCCAGGGAATTCTTCGGGTAATCAAAAAAGAGGAATGTTTTTTCGGCAGCGCCGAAGCCTTCCCAGCTGTCCGTGTCCGCCGAAACGGCAATTACGGCACAGGTGGGCATGTCATCGATCCGCACGCCGGTGAGGGTGTTGGCATACTCGGTAATACCGGGGTTGTGGGCGAAGAGGGCTGCGGTATCTGCCTCTGCAGGCAGTGCCTTCACCACATTGCGGAAGACCTCAGGAGGCGCCAGGTATAAAGGCTCGATCAGCAGGATGTCCCCTTTTTCTTTCCCGTACGCTTCGGCAAAGTACCGGGCCGTGCGCTTGGCCCGCTTCGCCGGGCTGGATACGAACCGGTCGATCTTCACCCCTTTTTGGAGCAGCCGCGCAGCCATATCGGGGGCGTCGCGTTTCCCGCGCTCATTCAGCGGCCGGTCAAAATCACTCATCCCGGCTTCTTCCCAGGAGCTTTTGGCATGACGTACGAGGAGGAGGGTCTTCATGGGTTGAAGATAGGGAAATGGGAATTTGGAATAGGGTATTGGGAAGTAGGAGTTGACCGGTTGAATGGTTTACAAGTTGATAAGACTATGCAGCTTGGAATACGGAACGGAGAAGGTTGAGAGTGGTGGAAAATATGCAATACTCAATACTCAATTTTCAATATACAAGTTTCAGGTAGTCCGGATATCCTGCGCATCCGGGCACATCCCCTTCATCAGTGGTTATCGGGTGCATCTGTTACGAAGCATCTGTATCTTGGAACCGGCTTCGTTCCGGTCTGCAGGAACCATAGTCATTTAAGCCGCCCCGGTTCCGCACTGAGGGGAAAGGCGGCGCCGGAACCGCAGTTCACCGGGTCCATAGTTCAACCCAACATTTATTTTTTGAAACGGGAACCCTGCAGGGCAGCTTCCAACTGCCGGCCGGTCTGTTCGTTCATGTACAGGTACGTGATCCCGAAATCATAACTTTTATAATACCGGGACAATAGTACCATGGTAAACAACGGCTTGTCGTTCAGGGAAATGACGGCTTCAAATTTATCGAAGCGCAGGGCGTCTATGGTCATGGGTGCGGAAACGGTATCAATCCGGCCATCGGGCACCTGGGTCAAAAGAGTTTGATAAAGAGTTTCTTTTACTTCCCGCCTTACGGCAGGGTAATCCCTGTTCTTTTTGAGGTCATAAGGTGTGAGCGTGGCATTGAACAGGTTGAAGCTGTTCCTGGCTGTAGTAAACAGGGTTTTCAATCCGGAAAAATCCACTTCGAGACCACTGGCCTTTTCACCCCGCGCCTGCATCTGGCCGGCCCGGGACGGATCTACCGGTTTGATATCAGTGGGAATAGTGATGGTCCAGCCGACCTACAGAAAGGAATAGGTGGAATCCCTGTCCCGGGCAAAAGAACAGAAAGCAAAAAGGAAGGCCCCCAACAGCAACAATCCACGGATCATCAACGTAGTTTTTTTGAAAGCAGGGAACCTGCAGCCCCGGCAAAGAATGTCTTCCCCAAACGAATTCCGGCGCTCAACGATCCTCCCATAGATCCCGAACCCATCCACATCTCAACCCTTCAACCGATCAACTATTCAACCCCAATTCCCAACACCCAATTCCTAAAACCTAATATCCCCTCTGGTTCTTTCCTTCCATATAATTCATGAAGGCCTTGTTCACCACGCGGTTGCCGCCGGGCGTGGGGTAGTTGCCGGTGAAGTACCAGTCGCCCAGGTTGTTGGGACAGGCTTTATGCAGGGATTCGATGGTCTGGTAGATCACCTGTACGGTGGGCGACCGGAGCTCGGGCGGGGTGATGAGCTGCGCGATCTTATTGGTGATTTCCTCGGTGGTGAAGGGCTTGTACACCTGCTTCACCACGTTTTCGGTATGCAGGCTGTCGGTCCGCAGCAGTTCCTTGCAGGTTTCGTACAGCTGCTTCAGCACGCACTCCTGCCCGCGCTCCTTCAGCAGCTCCACGGCCGCGTTGAAGGCAATAAAGTCGCCCAGCTTGCTCATGTCGATGCCGTAGCAGTCGGGGTAGCGGATCTGCGGGGCGGAGGAAACAATGATGATCCGCTTCGGCTCAAGGCGCGACAGCATGCGGATGATGCTTTCCTTCAATGTGGTGCCCCGTACGATCGAATCGTCAATGACCACCAGCGTATCGGTGCCCTTGTTGACCGTACCGTAGGTGATGTCGTATACGTGCTGCACCATTTCGGAGCGGTTCGAGTCTTCGGTGATAAAGGTCCGCATCTTCACGTCCTTGATGGCGATCTTCTCCATCCGGATCTTGCGGTTCATGATCTCCTTCAGCCTCTCGGGGTCCACGTTATTGCCCCAGGAAAGCACGCGCTCCACTTTTTTCTGCGTCAGGTAGTCGTCCAT
>DATAGL010001059.1:0-4260 GCA_036263755.1 Chitinophagaceae bacterium
GTACGATGTACGATGTACGATGTACGATGTACGAAACAGTTTGGGGCTGACTAATTTACAACATATCCTTCGCGTCATTGCGCCTCTTTGCGTGCAACCCTCTGCCTGAGGCAGGGAACCGCAGAACAAGGAATAACGAATGAAGAATAGCGAAGGACGGCTACATCGTACATCGTATATCTTATATCGTACATCCAACCCCTCGCTGTCCGGTAAACAAGGTCCGCTTCACCTTAAACGCACCATAGCACGCCTTTTGCACTATACCCCGCATGCAAGCACTTGGGTATTTCGTTTTCGGGTTATATGTCCTCACTTCCCTGTGGCTGTTGCTGAACGGTCTGCTGCAGCTGCACCTCCTCTGGCATTACAAACGGAAGAAGAAAGCGGAAGAGCCCGCACCATTGACAGGACCGCTGCCCTTTGTATCGGTACAGGTGCCGGTGTACAATGAGAAATATGTGATTGAAGGACTGCTGGACGCCCTGGCCGGACTGGATTACCCGAAGGACCGCTACGAGATCCAGGTGCTGGATGATTCCACCGATGAAACCTCGGCCCTCATCGACGACCGGGCAACAGCCCTGCAGCGTTCCGGGATCGCCATTTCCGTTCTGCGCCGGAAAGAGCGCGAAGGGTTCAAGGCTGGTGCATTGCAATACGGGCTTTCGCGCTGCCGCGGAGAGCTTATCGCCATTTTTGATGCCGATTTCCGGCCCAGGCCTTCCTTCCTCAAAAGCCTGCTGCCGCACTTTGCCCAGCCCCGCACCGGGATGGTGCAGGCGCGCTGGGGCCACCTCAACCGCGAGCAGAACGGACTGACCCGTATTCAAACCTTCCTGCTCGATACGCATTTTTCCGTGGAACAGGAAGGCCGGGCCGGGGCGGGCTATTTTATCAACTTTTGCGGTACGGCCGGCATCTGGCGCAAGGCCTGCATCGAAGATGCGGGCGGATGGGATGGCTCGGTGCTCAGCGAGGACCTGGACCTTTCCTACCGGGCCCAGCTCCGGGGCTGGACACTGGTGTATGATGCGGATACCGTAGTGCCCGCCGAGCTGCCCTGCGTGATGGAAGCCTTCAAGGTGCAGCAGTTCCGCTGGACCAAAGGCATGGCCCAGATCTTTCGGAAAAACAGTAAGGGCCTGCTGCAGGCAGCGATGCCTTTCGGTAAAAAGCTGCACGGGTTCTTTCACCTGCTCGGCTCCTTTGTGTTTGTCTGCCTTTTCCTGAATGCCCTGCTCACCCTGCCCATGCTCATCTTCCGCAACCTGTACCCCGAAATCCGCGAACTCACTAGCTATACCGTGATTACCTCCGTCAACCTGCTGGTGCTGACCTTGTTTTATTACACCGGCACCCGCAGCGGCCGCACCGCCGGGCCCGTCCTTTTCTTCCGGCACTACCCGATGTTCCTGGTAGTGTACATGGGCCTATCGGTACAGAACGCGCTGGCGGTGCTCCAGGGATTTTTCGGTTACCGGTCCGAATTCGTGCGCACGCCCAAATTCAATGTGCAGGCCCCCGGCAGGAATGCCTACCTCGGGCAGCGTATTTCCCCGCTGACCCTTCTGGAAGGTGCCCTGCTGCTCTATTTCCTCGGTGGTGTGGCCCTGAGCATTTATTTCAACGATTATTTCCTGCTCCTGTTTTTCCTGATGATCGCCACCGGCCTGGGCATCCTCGTATTTCAATCGGTACGCACTGTATTGCCGCGTTGGCGGATGTGGAAGCTGGGATTCCGGTATTAGGAATTGGGAATTGGAAGTTTGGAATTAGTTGAATGGGTTGACTGAGTTAACTAAATGGATAAACCTCCTATAGCTCCTTTTCTCCTTGCTTCGGCAGTTTATCCCGCAAGGCGGGACGAAATCTTTTTTACTCTTCACAAACGCTTCCTTTTTATAGGGAACATACTTTGGTATTGATTCGCCTGTATCCCGCATATACTCGGTATAAAAGTCGAAGAAAAGTGCGAGCAGTCTTTAGTTTTGAAGCATGGTTTCGCGCAGAGCTAAGGAGAAAAGGAGGAATAGGAGCATTTCACCTTAGTCAACCATTCAACGAATCAACTAATTCCCAATTCCCAACACCCAACTCCCCGCTTCCGGTAACGATTGCGTAAATAAATCGGCACCGGAACCGCGTTCTCCGGAAATATCTCCCTAGCATTGCTGCATCATGCAACTTTCCCGACAGCACCTCGGATCCATTTCCGCCGATACGGTTTCCGTACCGGAGGCCGCCCTTTTCGAACTCCCCGAAAAAGTGCTCCAGTTTGGGACAGGTGTGCTGCTGCGCGGGTTGCCCGGCTATTTTATCCACAAGGCTAACCGTCAGGGCCTGTTCAACGGGCGCATCGTGGTGGTGAAGTCAACGGCCAGAGGTGATACTTCGGCCTTTGACCGGCAGGACGGGCTGTTCACCCTGTGTGTGCGCGGCCGCTACCAGGGCCGCGACGAAGAAGAGCTGGTGATCAACAGCGCCATCAGCCGGGTGCTCAACGCATCCCACCAATGGAAAGACGTGCTGGCCTGCGCACACAACCCTGCCCTGCAGGTAGTGCTGTCCAATACAACGGAAGTCGGGATCCAGCTGGTCCGGGAGGACATCCGGCAGGAACCGCCCGCTTCCTTTCCCGCCAAACTCCTGGCCTTCCTGTACGAGCGGTTCCGCGCCTTCGGCGGCAGTGCCGAAAGCGGGCTGGTAATCGTGCCCACGGAACTGATCCCGGAGAACGGGGATCAGCTGAAGGCTATCGTAACGGAACTTTGCCGGTTCAACCACCTGGAGCCGGCGTTTGCCGAATGGCTGGAACAGAACAACCGCTTCTGCAACTCGCTGGTGGACCGTATTGTTCCCGGCAAACCTGATGATAGCCTGCGGGCGGAACTGGAAGCCCGCCTCGGATATACCGACGAGCTGCTCACCGTTTCGGAAGCCTATCGCCTCTGGGCCATTGAAGGCGATGAAGCGGTGCGCCGCGTGCTTTCCTTTGCCGCCGCCGACAGCGGCGTGCGGATCGAGCCCGATATCCACCGCTACCGCGAGCTGAAACTGCGGCTGCTCAACGGCACCCATACCCTGAGTTGCGGGCTGGCCTACCTGGCGGGCTGCACTACGGTACGCGCGGCTATGAACAACGAGCCCCTTTCGGCGTTCATCAGCCGGCTGATGCTCGGCGAGCTGGCGCCGGCTATTCCCTATCCCGTGGATGCGGCGGAGGCCCGCGCATTCGGCCTGGAAGTACTGGACCGGTTCCGCAACCCCCACATCCACCACCTCTGGATCAACATTACGGTACAATACAGCTCCAAGATGAAGATGCGCTGCGTCCCCGTGCTGTTGCGCCATTACAGCCAGACGGACACGGTTCCCGAAGCGGTGGCCCTGGGCTTTGCGGCCTACCTCTGGTTTATGAAAGCGGAGCGCGCGCAGGACGGAACTTATTACGGTACGCATGCCGGCCGGCCCTACCCTATACAGGATGACCTGGCCCCGGTATTTTACCGCCGGTGGCAGCAGGGAAATGGGGCCGCCGTGGTGCATGCAACCGTGCAGGACACGGAGTTCTGGGGCCATGATTTGTCCGGCCTGCCCGGGTTTGCCGCCACCGTGCTGGCCCGCCTCGAAGCAATCCAAAGCCGGGGCATGCCGGCCGTACTCCGCGAATGGTTCGGTGGTACGCAGGATGCGGGCGTACAGTAGGCGCCACCCCTCTGGAAGCCTTGCCGGCAGAGTCGCCCGCACATAAAACGGAGATGCCGTACCTTCATGGGCTGCCGCACCTTTCGCTGGCCACGAATAACGGCACTGCATTTATCCGCCCCGTGGAACTGATGTTACCAGAAACCAGAATCCATACATTGATGCATACCTTCCTGGACGAACATTTTTTACTGGAATCGGAAACGGCCCGCCGGCTTTACCACGACTATGCCCGCGATATGCCGGTGATCGATTACCATTGCCACCTGCCCCCCGACCTCATCGCGCAGGACCGGAATTTCGAAAACCTGACGCAGGCCTGGCTGTACGGCGACCATTACAAATGGCGCGCGATGCGCACCAACGGCGTGGCCGAACAGTATTGCACCGGTGATGCGCCCGATTTTGAAAAGTTCCGCCAGTGGGCCGCCACTGTGCCGTACACCCTGCGCAACCCGCTGTACCACTGGACGCACCTGGAACTGCAGCGCTATTTCGGAATAAAGGAACTGCTGAATGAAGACAGCGCCGCCGCCATTTATGAGCAGGCCG
>DATAGL010001060.1:0-3377 GCA_036263755.1 Chitinophagaceae bacterium
CGGAATCAGGCCCCTTTACACGTTTTCCGGCATTGGCACCTTATTTGTGTTTAAACCTTTGAAGTTTTTGAAATCACCCTTAACCTTTTCACCCTTAACCTTTTTCAAAAACTTTCAACTTCTACTTTTATAAACGCACTATAAACGACCTCTTAGGTGGAAGAGGATGGTGGCTTGTAAAAGGGGCCTTGGTTCGGGGCCCCTTTCTTTTTTTATCACAGATGGCGCAGATTAGGGATAGGCAGCCCGGGTACAGAAAAGCGGGCGGCGCAGATGACGCTGATAAAATACTCACTGGACGATGCCATTCTTTCCCTTACTATTCTTCATTTATTCTGAAAGCGCGGGCAATAGAAAGCAACACACTCCCTTCCATGCCCTATAAATAAAGCCTCCGTTTTATATATTCCTTTGTGTTCCTTGGTGCCTTGGTGTCTTCGTGGTTCAACGCTCCTCTTCCAGCATTTTCCGTTCGATCACAGCCAGCGGCATAGAGCCGTCCCTTAGAAACCGGTCGTGGAAATCCGCCAGCCGGAATCCGGCGCCCTGCTTCTGGGCATAGGCTTCGCGCAACTCCCGGATGGCCAGGGCTCCCACTTTATAAGACAGTGCCTGTGCCGGAATGGCCATGTACCGCTCGATCTCGGCCGTAGCCCCCGCTTCATCGATGGCTTCGTTGTCCATCATATACCGGATGGCCTCTTCCCGGGTCATGCCTTTGCGGTGCATGCCCACATCCACCACCAGGCGGATCGCCCGGTGGATCTCATCGCCCAGGGCGCCCATGTACTGGTACGGATCGGTATACAGGCCCAGCTCTTTACCCAGCGATTCGCAGTACAGGGCCCAGCCTTCCCCGTAGGCCCCGTACCAGGCAAAGCGCCGGAACTTCGGCAGGTCTTCGTTTTCCTGCTGCAGCGAGATCTGGTAATGGTGGCCCGGGATGGCTTCGTGCAGGAACAGCGATTCCATGCCGGAGGTCAGGTTGAACTTCGTGGCGTCCAGGATCGGCACGTAAAAAATACCGGGACGCCGGCCGTCGGGCGTGCCCTGGCTGTATTCGGCCGAGGCGGAAGCGGCCCGGAAGGCTTCGGTCTGCCGGATCTCGAACGGGGTGCGGGGCGTTCGGCCGAACATTTTTTGGAGGTGCGGATCGATCCGGCCCTGGATGGCCCGGAAAGCCTGCAGTACGTCTTCAGGGGTTTTGAACGGCCGGAACTTCGGGTTGGTGCGCATGTGTTCGAAGAAGGCATTGAGGTCGCCGGCAAAGCCCACTTCCTGCCGGATGCGCTCCATTTCCCCGCGGATCCGGGCAACTTCGGCCCGCCCCGTCTCATAAATGGCATCGGCCGTCTTATTCGTTGTGGTCCAGTAGCGGATGAGGTAATCATAGCGCCGGACACCGTCGGGCAGGGCGGAAATGCCGGTAGAAGTACGGGCTTTGGGCAGGTATTCCCTTTCGAGGAAAGCGGCGAGCCGGCCATAGGCAGGCAGCACTTCGTTGCGCAGCACGGTCGAAAGCGCGTTCCGCAGGGAATCTTTTTCAGCTGCGGGCAGGCCTTCGGGCAGTTGCCGCAGGGGTCCGTAGAAAACGTTGGCCGCCGTATCATTCCGGGCCAGGTCCTTCATCTGCGGGATCATCCGGCGGACCAGCGCCGCCGGAAGGGTATAGTTGCTGTCGATGCCTTTGCGGAAATACAGGATGGCCGAGTCGGCCCAGGCCGGGAACACGCGTACCCGCCGGATCCAGGCCCGGTAATCATCGGCCGTGCGGAAAGGCTGGTTGCCGCTGCCCGAGCCGATCTGCCCCAGGTCGAGCGGGCGGCCCCAGAACTGGTGGAAGGGAATATAGTTGCTCCGGAAGCTCAGCTCTTCCAGCTGCATATCCATTTCCCGGGTAAAGATGGCGTAGCTGGTGCGGTCGTTCTCATCGAGGGAGGCCGTATCAAACCGCCCGGCTCCCGTCCGGTATTTGGTATAAAAGCGGCGCAGCGAATCGCGGAAGGAATCGGTGAACTCGATGGTCATGCGGTCGTTGTACCGGTTGTCGCCGTTCTGCGTGGCTTCTACCGGAAACAGTTGCATCCGCTCCTCCCAGTACTGCTCCAGCAGCACGTCGAAAGAGCCGGGATCCGCTCCTGCAGCGGATTTCGGCGGCTGCCCGGTACAGGCGGCCAGGGTAAGGACCAGGCATAGGGAGGGGATGAGGCGCATGGGATTTTTTTTGAAAGATAACGGCGGAAAGGGAATTAGGAATCAGGCATTAGGAATTGGTTGGATCGTTGCCAAGCGGATAAGTTGCCTCAGCCCCACTGGCGTATCGAATTCATACTTGCTGGTCTTTCAGTGGATTCAGGAGGTATTTTACCATGTTCTACAAGATCAACTCATTCCCAAAACCTGTAGCCAATACCTGATACCTAATTCCCAATTCCGAACCCCCAATTCCGAATTTTGTATTTTATGCCCGCGCTAACACCCCATTTATTACATTTGTCTTTACCAATGACGTTTCATGGAATATAATACGACAAGAAATTACCTGATCATGAGGGAGTACGGCCGCCATATGCAAAAGATGGTGGATCACTTGTTAACCCTGGAGGATAAGGAGCACCGGCAACAGCAGGCGCACGTGCTGATTGAACTGATGGGCTTCCTGAACCCGCACCTGAAGAACGTGGAAGACTTCCGCCATAAATTATGGGATCACCTGTTCCTCATCTCCGATTTCAAGCTGGATGTGGAATCGCCTTATCCCATTCCCACCCGCGAAACCCTGAAAGCCCGGCCCAAGCCCCTGCCTTACCCGAAGCGCTATCCGAAGTTCTCGCACCTGGGCAAGAACCTGGAGCTGGTCATGGACAAAGCCCTCAGCGAAGAGGACCAGCAAAAGCGCCAGGGCTTTGCCAACGCCATTGCTTACTATATGAAGCTGGCCTACAGCAACTGGCACAAGGATATGGTGCACGACGACGCCATCCAGAGCGAGCTCACCAACCTGACCAAAGGACAGCTTGAATTTACCAATACGCCGTACGTCAAAGCCTTCCGCCCGCAGCAGGAAACCCGCGAACGGAACAATTACGGCAAGCGCCCGAAGTTCCAGCACCGCAACAACGGCGGCGGCGGCAACCAGCAGGGAAACAACCGCAACGACAACCGCGGCGGCAACGACCGGAACAACCGGCACGGGGGAAATAACAAGAAGCGGTTTAAGTAGGGTGGTATTGGTAGTATTGGTAGTATTGGTAAATCAGTTTCAAGTAAATACTTATAGCAGGCCGGAGCAATCCGGCCTTATTTTTTATTCAAAGAGATTTACCTGATTTTTGCCGGAAATAAAGTAATCCAATACCACCAATACCACCAATACC
>DATAGL010001061.1:0-10438 GCA_036263755.1 Chitinophagaceae bacterium
CGACTACATGGAGGCCCTCTATTACATCAAGCGGGAGGCTTCACTGGCCCACAAGGTGCTGATGATGATGCTGGAGCCCATCAACCACATGCGTGCCCAGGCCGGCCAGGAATCCCTGTTACAGGATGTGCGCGACCAGCACCTGAAAATACAGACGATGTACGAACAGGTGCTGGAGGATGTCAACAACCTGATGAGCCTTTTCTTTTCCTTTTCCGCCCAGCGCACGAACGATGTCATGAAGACCCTGACCGTCTTTTCGGTGTTTTTCCTGCCCCTTACTTTTATTGCCGGGATCTACGGGATGAATTTCGCGTACATGCCGGAGCTGACGAAAAAATGGGGCTATCCCGGGGTGCTGATCCTGATGGTGGTGGTGACCATCGGCATTTACCTGTGGATCAAGCGCAAGAAATGGCTGTAGCGACGGGCGGTGGTTCCGGGCTGCATCAGACCAGCCCGGCCATGAACAGGAGCAGGAAGGCTACGAGGATGCATTCGGCCAGTAAGAACAGCAAGGATTTGATGCGCCAGGAGGATTTCATGTTGTTTCGTTTTGGTGTTACAGGTCAAATATACCCGCCGGCGGGGCCAGGTAAAAAGACTTCCCGGCCGAACCGGCTGCATCCGCCCACCCAGGCAGGCGGGTTGAACGCTGAAGTGCACCAAACCGGTTCCCGGGGCGGTCCGGTTCCCGGCCTGCGTCACAATTTCTTAATATGCGGCCGGTGCCGGAGTCGGTACCTTGGGTGAAACCGAACGGCGTGCATTCCATCCTCCTTATACTGACCGGCCTGATCCTTTTCCTCTATGCCCTGAACAATCTCTCGCAGGGGTTGAAGGAGCTTTCGGGCGACAAGCTGAAAACCTTTCTGAACCGGTTCACCAATAACGTGTTCAAAGGCATTCTTTCCGGCATCGTAGTGACCATCCTGCTCGATTCTTCTTCGGTGGTGATCATCATGGCGATCGCCCTGGTCAGTTCCGGGGCGCTTACCTTCCGGCAGGCCATGGGCATAGTGATGGGCGCCAATATCGGCACGACGTTTTCTTCGCAGATCTTTGCCCTCAACCTGGGTGCTTATGCCGCCATCCCCATTGCCGGGGGCTTTATCCTCCTGTTCTTTGCGAAGAAGGCATTGTACCGGAACCTGGGGAAAGTGATCTTTTCCTTTGGCCTGCTGTTTTTCGGACTTTTCACCATCGAGGAAGCGGTAGCGCCCCTGAAAGAAAGCGACTATTTTGTTCACTGGCTCGTCACCCTGGAGCATACCTGGAAAGGCCTGCTGACCGGAACCGCCGTAACCATTGCGGTGCAAAGCTCCAGTGCAACAGTGGGCATGGTTATCGGGCTGGCCAACCAGGACCTTATTTCCCTGACCGCAGGCATTGCCGTGATGCTGGGTGCCGAGCTGGGCACCTGTGCCGATACCCTCATCGCTTCGGTTGGCCGCAGCCGGGCCGCTGTGAAAACCGGCCTGTTTCACCTGCTGTTCAATATCCTTACCATCCTGCTGGGCATGCTGCTGCTCCCCTATTTTACCGCCCTGGTCCTTTGGGTATCCAGGGGCATGGGCGTAGCCCAGACCATCGCCAATGCACACATGTTGTTCAACGGTTTAGGGGTACTGGTCCTGCTGCCCTTCCTGCCCCTGTTTGAGCAATTGCTGGAAAGAAGCTTCCCGGAAAAAAAGGGAACGGACGGCCCACGCCCCCTTCTCCCCAACGATGCCCAGCCGGGCTGAGAGAAGGAACATCAGGGCGCCCCTTCCCTTCCATACGCGTGGAAGAGGCAAACCAGTTCCGTGGTGATGAAAACGCAGTAGCGTGCAGGCATGCGCATTATTATTCAGAAAACCTTTTGGATGGCAGCGCTGCAGCACTCAATGATTTTTCGGCGAGGGTCCGGTAGTGCATCATTGCATTGGATGAACGGGGTCAATCCCACCCGGGCAAAGAAGTGACTGCATATGTGATAACTTGGACAACCAGAACAACAGCTTGAAAGCTGGATGCTCGGTCTGCCGAAGGAGCGCTTTATTCCTGACCAACATCAAGGGAAGCACCTGCACGAGGTCGTTTCAAACCCGCCGGTGATTCTCCACTCTCCCTTTGAACCCCTGTTTGGGCGGAAGGTCTATAGAAGCCCCTCCATCAGAATACCATTGTGATGTGAACAAAGAGCAGGCGGCTGTTCCGGAATGAACGGCTATACGACGGCAACAGCTCTCTGACCGTAGGACAAGTGCGCGCGCCAGAAATCTGCTGTCGGATTCATCTTTCTGCCCAGGATTTTTTCTGCCTCCGCTGCGCAGGCCGTGTTATCAAAGAACAACAGCCGGTACTGGTCATAGGTGATCAGGAAGGGGAAGAAAGGGCCGATGCCATACCTTACAATCCGCCGCACCCCCGCTTCATTCCACTCGTGGTACGAACAGGGCCCCGGGCAGGCAAGATCCAGCAGCTGGCGGTAACGGACAGGCTCCGGTCCTACTACATGCAACAACCGTACAGGGTGATCCCGTACTGCTAATTCCGCCACCAGGGCCACGAGGTCACTGATCAGCACCGGCTGGATGGAGGCAGCGAGGAAGCCTTTGGGAACAATCAGGTGCCGGTGGCAAAGCCGGGCCATGCTCCTCAACATCCTGAGTTTCTGGATCAGCATAGTGCCCGGTGTGCACACGATGGACGGACGGAGCACGGTGGTGCGTTCCTGCTGCAGCAACAGTTCGTCGGCCACTCCTTTCGTGCGCAGAAAAGGCACCGGGTGCGCAGGAGAAGCGCCCAGGGAAGAGAGCTGCAGAATCCTCGGATGGCCCAATTGCTCCCGGTGGTGCAGGATCAGCCGGGTTAGCCCGGCATGCACTTTTGCAAACCCGGCACTCCTTTTTTCGCGAATGGCACCAATGCAGTTGATGATGACGTCGGGCTTACCTAGCTGCTGCCAGTCATCGCGGAACGGATCGAACTTCAGCCAGTCAGAATCCCCTCCGGCGCGCCGGGAAGTACCGGTCACTTCAAGACCGTCCTGCTTCAGCTTCAGCCCTATGGCCTGGCCGATCTGTCCGCTGGCACCGAGGATAACGATCCGCATACAGTTGTTACCGGGTGTTTTCCGGCCGGAATAAAATGCTGCCGTCGCTTTTTACCTGCCAGGCGGCAATGGCATTCACATGATAGCCACCCATGTCCGGGCCCCTTGCTGCTTTCAGCTGGGCATAAGAGGGCTGGGTATAGCCGGTTTCGTCCACGGCCCGGCTCATGATCTCGGTGGCCCTGCCATCCCAGTGCCACAGGAAGCGGAATGCCGTATGGGCTTTGTCGAGTACGGGCACCTGCAGCTCGGCCGGGCGCCAGTTCTTTCCCCCATCGGTACTTACTTCCACCCGGGTGATCGCACCGCGCCCGCTCCAGGCAATACCCCTGATCGCTATCCAGCCCCGCTGCACCACTACCGGATAGGCAGGAAAGGTAATGATGGACCGGGCATCCATGACAAAGCTGAATTGACGCACCTTATCTTTTACCTGCTCGGTGTACTTGGACGTTTCCTCCCGGGTCATAAAGGGCTGGTCGGACACTTCGATCCGCCGGATCCATTTTACACTCGTGTTTCCTTCCCACCCGGGCAGGAGCAGGCGGGCCGGGTATCCCTGTGCGGGACGCAGGGCTTCTCCGTTCTGGGCATAGGCGATCATACCTTCCCTCAGGGCCTCCTGCAGCGGGATGCTGCGGGTCATCACGGCCGCATCGGAACCTTCCGCCAGGAACCAGGATGCTTTGGGATGTACCCCGGCCTCGCGCAGCAGCGTGGAGAGCAGCACACCCGTCCATTCGCTCTGACTCGTAAGGCCGCAGATATCCTGCGGGGTCAGCTGCTCCTTACCGCCCCGGTAGTTGCCGGAGCACTCCAGGAAAAAGACCCGGGAAAAAGAAGGAAAGCGCTTCAGATCCGCCAGGGTAAAAACGAGGGGGCGTTCCACCATCCCGTGGATCAGCAACTCATAGCGCTGCGGATCAATGGCAGGTACCCCGCCATGGTGGCGTTCAAAATGCAGGTCGGACGGGGTGATGGTTCCGTACAGGTCCTGCAGGGGCGTGCGGGAGGAAGTATCCGATGGCTTGCGCACCGGCTGCTCAAAGGGCGAGCGTTCGCTCCGTTGGCTGGGCAGTGGCCCGGGCACCTTGGTGGGATCCTGCGCGAACAAGGAATCGCGGGGTATCCCCGCCTGTACCACCTGTCCGGATGACTGTTTCAGAATTACGGCCGCCGCAGTGGCCGCCATACTCCCGAGGAGATACCGCCGGCTAACTTTCTTTTCCGTATGATGCGCATTACTCATGATCAGGGAACGTTTAGCGAATCTCCGGTCCGCCGGTGCGGTCGTCCGGAACAAATAATTTTCGGGCGGGCATGGCCACAGCGGGCAGGGTCCGGGCATCGATGACCCTGCCGGAATCAATCAGCCCGTTGGCGTACAGGAGGTAGGCCGTCAGCTGGTATACTTCCTCATCCGTCAGGGAGCCCGGTGCCGTGAAGGGCATGGCCCTTTTGATGTAATCAAATACGGTGGTGGCATAAGGCCAGTAGTTACCGATGGTCTTTGCCCGGGAGGTATCGCTGGATACCAGGTGGCTGTACGGCCCTTCCACGCCTGTTGCCCCGTGGCAGGAAGCACATTTGGCCGCATACAGCCTGCGGCCGTCCGGAACGGTTCCCGATCCGGGCGGAAGGCCCTTTCCATCCGGACGGACATCCTGGTCCCAGGCGGCTATCTGTTTCGCTTCTGCAGGTCTTCCCCATCCAAACCGCGCCGGCCAGTCCCGGGCCTCGGCTTCCGGGGCCGGTCTTTCAGATGATGGATGGCCGCAGGCACCCAGTAGGGCCAGCAGAACCACCCAATACCGGATCCCTGCCCCCTTGGCTGTTGTTTTGAAGTAACGTGTCATCTGTTTCCGTTGCATCTAACCAAAAAGCACATACGCAATGCCCAGGGTAATGAGTATATTGAACAGTTGCGCAATGAGGAAGGCATAAAGGGGACGCTTGCTGTTGTGCCGCCACAGGTCGGCAAAATTCGTTTCCAGCCCGATGCTGGTAAAGGCCAGGGCAAACCACAAGCCTTGCAGGTTCTTCAGGCTGTCCTTAACGGCTGCAAGGGTCGCCGGCGCAACGAAAAACGAGAACAGCAGCGAGGCGGCCACGAAACCCAGTACAAACTTGGGGAAGCGCTCCCAGATGACGCCCAGGGTAGGCCGCGCCGGTCCGCTGGGTCCTTCCTCCTTGCGGGTATAGGTCCAGTACACCGAGATGGCAAAGGCCGCTAACCCAAGCAGTACATTCTGCGAGAACTTGACGATGGTACTGATCTTCAGGGCGGTCTCCCCGACCAGCGTGCCGGAGGCCACCACGGCACCGGTGGTATCGATGCTGCCGCCGAGCCAGGCACCGGTTACCTCCTGGGGCAGGTGCATATAATTGGCCAGGTAAGGCATAAAGATCATCATGGGAATGGCCGTGATCAGTACCATGGAGATGACGTACGACAGCTTTTTGGAATCGCCCTTGATGGCCCCCGAAGTGGCGATGGCAGCGGATACCCCGCAAATCGACACGGCGCTGGAGATCATCATCCGCAGCTCGTCATCCACCTTCAGCTTTTTACAGACCCAGAAAGCAAAGTACCAGACCGACAGCACCACGGCCAGGGCTTGTACCAGTCCGAGGGATCCCGCCTTGAGGACGTCGGAAAAGATCACCCCGGTACCCAGCAGTACCAGCCCGATCTTAACGAACAATTCGGTGGAAAGGGCCGAGCGGAACCATTCGGGAAGGCGGAACAGATTGCTGATGAGCAGGCCGATCGTCAGGCTGAAAAGTACCGCCTCCAGGTTCAGGCCTTTGACAGCGGCATTGCCGGCAATGATCAGCGCCACAACGGTGAGCAGGTATACCACCGGGAAAACCACCAGGGAACTCTTTACCGGTTTGGCCGTCAGCCGGCTCCCGATCACCGCGAGGGCAAATACGACGAGGAACTGCAGGGCAATCACGCCGAGATTGGCCGGAGCAAGCACTTTGGAAAACAACTCGCTCCCGTTTTTCCATCCGAAGGAAGGTACCGGCAGGACGACCCCGGATAACGTAAGACCGATAATGAGAAAGCCGAGTACCACAACCACCCAGTCTTCATGGAGGGTAAAGGTCCTGGGAGGCGAATACGTTACTGATTCCGCATCAGGTGGCTGCACTGCATTTTCTGTGACTTGCATATAATTCAGGGGGTTTGATTTTAAAAATATCGTGTAACGCCTGCCGGGCCGCATGATAACCGCACATGCCGTGCACTCCGCCCCCGGGGGGCGTGGAAGAGGAGCAGATATACAGGCCCCGGGCCGAAGTCCGGTAGGGTGAATAGCGCAGGGCCGGCCGGGTAAACAGCTGTCCCACATCGAGGATGCCGCCATTGATATCCCCTCCGATGTAGTTCGGGTTGTGTGCCTCGAGCTGCGCCGTATTCAGGGTATGGCGGCCAATGATCCGGTCGCGGAAACCCGGGGCGAACCGCTCCACCTGCCGCTCGATGGCGGCGGTCATGTCCTTGGTAGAACCATGGGGCACATGACAATAGGCCCAGGCGGTGTGCTTGCCTGCAGGCGCCCGGGAAACGTCGAAAAGGCTTTGCTGGGCCAGGAGTACAAAAGGGCGTTCGGGATGGCCCCCGCGGGCGGCGGCCCGTTCGCCTGCCGCTATTTCTTCGATCGTGTTTCCTAGGTGCACCGTTCCGGCCTGCCGGCACGCTTCCGCCGTGAAGGGGATCGGCTCATCCAGCGCCCAGTCCACCTTGAACACACCCATTCCGTAGCGGTAGCGTTCCAGCTGCCATTGGTACAGCGAGGAAAAGCGGTAACCGGCAATGCGGAGCAGTTGCCGGGGCGTTACATCAAACAGTACCGCATGCGCGGAAGGCAGTTGCCGCAGGCTGCTTACGAAAAAGCCGGTCCGGATCTGCCCGCCTAGCGATATGAAATAGGAAGCCAGCGCCCGGGCAATAGAATGGGAGCCGCCCAGCGGAAGGGGCCATCCCTGCAGGTGACCGACCGCCAGCAGCACCAGACCGATCGCCGAGGTCGTCCAGTTGGACAGCGGCTGGATCGAATGCGCGGCCATACCCGCCCATAGCCCGCGGGCTTCCTTGCTCGTGAAGCGGCGGGCCAGGGTCAGCGCAGGGGACACTGCTTTTAACCCGAACCGGGCCATGGCCGCCGGGTGCTCCGGGAAATGAAGCGGGGCCAGGATATCCCGGTCGATCAGGGGCCAGTCTGCCACCACTTCCTGCATCAGCCGGCGGTAGGCCGGGGCGTCTGCGCCCAGTAAACGGGCCGTGTCTTCCACGCTTCCTTTCAGGACCGCTGCCGTGCCGTCATCAAACGGGTGGGCGGCCGCCACGGTTGGGTAGGCATACTGCAGGCCATGGCCGGCCAGAGGCAGGGTCCGGAAAAACGGCGAGCCTGCTGCCAGCGGATGGATCGCCGAGCAGGTATCATGCAGGAAACCCGGCAGGGTCAGCTCCTGCGTGGATAACCCGCCCCCGATTTCGTCCTTTCCTTCCACCAGCAAAACGGACAACCCGGAGCGCTGCAGGGTGATAGCGGCGGCCAGCCCGTTGGGCCCCGAGCCCACTACCACCGCATCATATTCTTTCTTCGGCAATTGCATCAATAAAACTCCTTTCTGCCTCTTGTTTTGATTTCGGGTACGATAACTTTTCGTCCGGATCAATACTCACCCGCTACGAGGGTGCTGCCGGATAACGTATAGGATTTCGGCGCCCGGTCCAGCACTACATAAATGGAATCCTTGTTTTCATTGATCCCGCTCAGGATCACCCGGTTTCCGTCCACGGTATCAAATTTCAGAACCATGCGGGCGCGCTTCATTTTTTCTTTGGACTCCTGAGCAATTCCCCGGGTTCTGCGGGCAGAGCGCGCACGCGGGTCGATCTTCCCGTCCTCGTTCCCGATAACGGCCAGTGCCGGTGCCGGAATCCAGGATCCGGCTGCAGCCGGTTGCGCTGCTTTTGTATCCGGAGCCTTTCCTTCCCGGGCTCCGCTTTCCCGGTTCCCTTCGCGCATCCGGCGCCGGATGGTGGCCGTATTTTTATCCTGCAGGTACAGGACCTTCCCGACCGTATCGGCGTCATAATAAAACACCCGCCGGCCGCCGGCTACGCCCGTCAGCTCAAAAGTCCGGTTAATGTCCCGCATGGGGGCACCGCCCCCGTTGGAGAGGTCCAGCTGCACCGGCTTATGTACTTTGAAGGTGAGCGTGGACCATTTCTCGAACGTCGCTTCCTGCCAACGTACGGAATCGAAAGGCGAATAGGGAATCACCTTGCCGTTGAGCCGGAACTCCGTTACATGATAGAGACCGCGCAGCGCGGCCACGCCTTTGGAGGAGGGCTGCTTGTAGGGGTCATACCGGAAGTTCACGTACTGCAGGTAAAACAATACCCAGAGAAAGAGGACTAAGGTGGCTGTCTTCAGGCCTGCCCGCGCCCCTTTCAGCCAGGGCTGCGTAAAGGAGGGGTAGTAAGCTTTTGGTTTCGCAAGGCGCTCCCGGATGAAATAATCATACAGGACAGGAATGTCCCGGATCATCAGGAATGCGGCCAGCAGGCAGAAATAAGAGCTGTACACATGCACGCCGCCATCATAGGCAAAGTTGACGTACACAATGTCACCCAGGGCCCCGAAGAGCAGTACCGCACCTAAAAAAGTGGTTTTCCGGAAAAACAAAAGGGTGCCGGCCGCCACCTCCACGATGCCGGCAAATACCTGGTACCAGGGAACAATACCGATGGACAGCCAGTAAATCTTCTGGGCGGTGAAATCGCCGAAATCGGTATTCAGTAACCCTTCCGACGGATAGGGCATCTGTACGGGGAACAGCTTGGTAAAGCCGAACCCGATGATGCCGATGCCGGCCCGGTAGCGCACGATCACCTGCAGCCAATAGTACAGGTCATTGTACGACCGGCGGTTACGGTCCAGGGCCGACCATACCAGGCCGAGCGCAACCGCCACCAGTGCGGTGATCACCCAGTTGGCATAGCCCAGCATCGTATTGCCGAAGAGCGCATTGCCCACGAAGCTGAAGCCGGATGAAAAACGGGCCAGGTCGTAGATGTCCCGGTAATGGAGGCGGGTCCAGTCGATGGAAAAGAGGTTACGGTACCAGTCGCCGTCGGTCGGCAGCGACATCAATACGAAGAATACGAAGGCTGCACGGAACAGGATCTTCTGCCCGGCCGTCCAACGGGAGGCGGTTGTCTTTCGATGCTCGCCTTTGTTCCGGCTGCCTTTGACTTCTATTTTTCCAGGAAGGGTCCTGGTAACATCCACGGTAGACATGTTCAGGCTTTTATGGTTTAATGATGGCTGCAGGTTACAGCCGGATGGGTTTATTTCTTCCTTTTGCCGCTTCCTGCAACAGGTATTTTTTCGGGATCCGGTTCAGCACCGCATACAGGGAATCACCGCGCTCATTCACTCCGTCCACGATGATCTGGTCCTTTGTTTTCCGGACAAACCGGAGGCTTAAGCTTTCGCCCTTATAGTGCCTGTTCTTGTTGTGCAGTTGCAGACGGTTGTTCTGCTCATCTATGCGGTAGGAGTAGTAATGCCGGCCGGCGGAACCGGCCAGTTCGTATTTGCGGTCGCTGTCCTTTGCGGCCACCTGTTCGACCAGCGCATGCTCCAGTACCACGGGCCGGTTGGAACGAATGCTGAGGGTGGCCCATTTTTCAAATACCACATCTTTCCACCGCAGCGAGTCGGTCAGGCTGTACGGAATGACCCGGTTATTGATGCGGAATTCCGTCACATCGTAGATACCGGCCGCACCGGGTAATCCATCCTCCCGGGGAAACGGGTACGGGTCCGTATGAAACCCGGTATACGTTTTAAACCCGTACAGGAATACAAAAAAGAACAGCACCCCTCCCTTGGCGGCGTACCGCCCCCATTTTTGCTGCTGCCGGGCCAACAGGGGCCGGAAGCGGTTCGGCCGGACGGCCCTTTCCTGGCCGAACAGGGTATAGAGCCGCACCGCATCAAAGGCAAAGAGGAACAGGGCCAGGGTAATCAGGTAAAAGCTGTACACATCCTCCCCGCCCTCATAGGCCAGGTTGGACATGAATACATTGCCGGTAAAAACGATGATGATGAAGGCACCGACCGTCGCTGTTTTCCGGTACAGCAACAGCAAGCCGGCCAGGATCTCCACCCCGCCCAGGAAGGATTCGTATCCGGGCACTATGCCCAGGCTCATGGAAAATACTTTCCAATGAGAGAAGTCGCCGTAATGGGTATTCAGGTTGCTGATGGAGGGATAGGGCGCCTGCAACGGGAAAAGCTTGATCATTCCGTACCC
>DATAGL010001062.1:0-5689 GCA_036263755.1 Chitinophagaceae bacterium
CGATACTTTTGCGCTTGAAATCCTTGGGGCCGAAGCGGAGCGAAATACGCCCCCAGTGGTTGGTGCGTCCGCCCACCATGCGGGAGCGGAACCAGTGCCACTCGGTGCCCTTATCGCGGGTATAGGGCTCGCCCTCGAGGTCCCAGCCTCCGTAGGCGGCATCAAAGTCGCCGAAGTGCCGGTATTTGGAAGCGGCACCCCGGCGCGGCGATTCCCAGGGCCACTTAAGCTGCATCACATTTTTTGCCGGGTCGTAATCCGGACCTGCTTCGAGCAGGGCCACGCTCAGGCCTGCCTGCGACAGGATATAGGCCGCCATGCCGCCGCCGGCTCCGGAGCCGACGATCACGGCATCGTATACTTTGGGCTGTTCTTTGATCTGGAAATCGTCCATATAGCAATCGTTGGTGGAAGAATGTGCCTTTAATGTAGCGATTTTTTCAATGGCATCCGATGTATCGTGTACGATGAACGGTGTACGATTTTCATGGGAGCGGGCCGGGTGAAGGCCGCAGCCCGCCGGTTGCGGACGTGCGGTGCTTTTCCAGCCAGGCATAGAGGTCGAAGGTACAGGGGTTCCATTGCCGGCCGTCGAATTCAAAACCGTAGTGAACATAGCCTGTTCCCTCCTCCGTGGCTGCTTCAAGCGAAACACAAAGGCGGTCGTTGATTGCAGGCGTCAATGCGGCGTCCCAGGCTTCCGGTGTGTTGATGCGTGCAAGCAGCACTTCCCGGTTATATACATCCGTCGCGGGGTCGATCGCCGGCGGGCGCATCACGAGGCCCATGACAAAATCTTCCTGGTCGGCATGGAAGCGGTACCAGGTCCAGTAATCCCGCAGGAGGTCCGGGTCGGCCGCGCAGGTGCAGAATTGAATGTCGGCGGAGACTTTGCACATAAGGTACTGTTTGCCCTAAACTAAGACTTCTCTTCTTCCCCGGAAAGTATTGTTTTTCCCCGTTTCCGACGGACCAGTACACGCTTTTTACCGGCGCTCGTCGAATGCATGGTCGGCTCCAAGGTCCTGGCCGCTCCAGGCTTTTACGGCGGTCCACGGTGCGGGCGCCGCCGACCAGAACGGATCGGAAGGCGGCAATCCGAGCGGCAGGAACAGGTTGGCACAGAGGTACAGGCTGCCGGTCGTGATGTATCCTTCCGCCAGTCCGGGCTGTGGGCCCGACAGGCCGATGACGAGCCAGCCGTTGCGGTAGGTGCCCGGTGCTTCGAGCGTTTTGCGGAGTACGGCCGTCAGGGCCCCGCGCACCTGGGCGGGCTGCAGGGAGGAGGGCAGCCGGCGGCGGAGGGCCTGGTCGGCGAGGTGATGGAATACCCCGCCCCGGTACGCTATGGATCGTCCCGTGACCGGGTATGCGCCATCCGTATGTATGGAACGCTCCTGCAGCTCGCTGTAGCGCTGGTGGATCTTTACGAGGCGCGCCGCGAATGGCTGGAGGGACTTCATCCGGTCACCCACTGCTTCCATGATGGCTGCGAGGTAGGGATGAATGACAATGCTGTTGTAATAGTCCATGTGGAAATCCATGCCGTCGGAGAAAAGCCCGTCGCCCACATACCAGTGGTTCGCAAACTGACGCACGGCATACTCGATGCGCACCGGGTCGTATTCCAGTCCGTAGCGCAGGAAGAAGGCTTCGATCATCCCGGAAAAAAGAACCCAGTTGGAAAAGACCGGAACGGTGCTGCGGGTGGTCCGGAAGGCAGTTACCACCTGCCGCTGCGTTCCGGAATCGAGCTGCTGCCACAGCCAGGGACAGCGCACCAGTCCCAGCGCCAGGAACGAAGCATCCACCAGGGGCTGACCGCCGGACCACTGCAGGTAATCGGGCCCGGAAGGATTCACCGCCTGCTTCAGGGCCTGTACCGCCCAGCTCCGGTATTGCCGGCGCAGCGCCGTTTCCGCTTCCGTTCCGCCCTCGCCGTTGAGCCAGGGACCGATGCCGCTGAGGGTGCGGCCAAAGGCTTCGAGCCGCGCTACGTCGCGGCGGTGGGCGGGGTTGTCCACGTTGGGCGCCAGCTCTACCGGCATCCGCTCTTTCAGCCGTCCTTCGGCCAGGTGCTGAAACACGGGGCGGGCCAGCTGATCCAGCTGCTGCAGCCATAACTGCCGGTCGGCCGTTCCGCTTTGGGCGGCCAGGGGGTGGCGTACAGGAAAGGCAAGCAGCAGCAGGAAGCATACGCGGAAGAACATGGACTTTCGGTTTGGTATAAATGTACAACCCCGGCCGGTCAAACGCGGAAAGGATCCACGCACACAAATACCACAATTACTACGATTACTACCAGACACCATCCCTCCGGATGCCCTATCTTTCAGCAAACCCTCAGCAACATGAAAGCCCTCGTTTTTATTGGCTGCCTGCTCGCCTGCCTGGCCGGCCACGCGCAGGATACGGCATCCCGGTGGCAGGTGGTACCGGTAGTGGACTCCGCCCTCAAGCGCCATGAAAATTCCTTTGTGGAATGCGACGGAAAGTTCTACGCCCTCGGTGGGCGGGGCAAAAAGCCCATTGAGGAATACAACCCGCAAACCCGGAAGTGGAAAGTGCTGGCCGAGGCGCCGGTGGAATTTCACCACTTCCAGGCCCTAGCGTTCAACCACGAGATTTATGTGATCGGGGCCCTGACGGGCGGCTACCCGCACGAACAGCCGCTGCCGCATTTCCTCATCTTCAACCCGAAAAAGAACGAGTGGCGGCAGGGTCCGCAGATCCCGCCGGCGCGCCTCCGCGGCTCGGCCGGCGTATTCGCGCGGGGCGAGAAGATCTACATGGTCTGCGGCATTATCGACGGTCACTGGGACGGGCACGTGGCCTGGTTCGACGAGTACGATACAAAAACCGGCACCTGGCGCGTGCTGCCCGACGCCCCGCGTGTCCGCGATCATTTCGGAGCGGCCTTCATGGACAACAAGGTGTACCTAGCGGGCGGGCGCAAGTCGCATGCCGCCATCGGAAAGGTGCTCGACCTGGTGATCGCCGAAGTGGATGTGTATGATTTCAGCACCAACCGCTGGACCACCCTTCCGCAGGGCCTGCCCACGCCGCGCGGGGGCACTTCCTCCATTGCCCGAAAGCCTTACCTGGCCGTGCTGAACGGCGAAAGCGCCCGGCAGGTGCCCGCCCATGCCGAAGTGGAAGTACTGGATACGCGCACCAACACCTGGACCCGCCTGCCCGACCTGCTGCAGGGCCGCCACGGTACCGGCGCCGTGTACTGGAAGGGCAAACTGTTCGTGGCCGCCGGCAGCCGCAACCGCGGCGGCGGGCCGGAGCTGAATGATATGGAATGCCTCGAATGGGCGGAGTGAATGGGTCAATGGGTGAATGGGTGAATACTTAAGGGAATGGGTGGGAAGGTGAATGTGCAGATGTGCAAATGGGCAGATGTGCAGATAATGTACGATGTTAGATGTACGATGTACGTTCGACCATCATGAATCGTACATTGTACACCTTACACCGTACATCAAATTTGAAGTTGTATAAGCTTTAAATACTTTTTGTCTTTGCGGCTCTTAGCGTCTTTGCGTGCAACAAAAGCCGCAGATGAAATGCATCTGCCGCAATATGCGAAAACCTCCTATAGCTCCTTTTCTCCTTAGCTCTGCGCGAAATCATTCATCCTTTAAACCGACCACAAACCACCAACCACAAACCATAAACGATACGCTCTATTTATCTACCTTAACGGTAAAATAAACCGCCATGTACCGATGGATGTATGCAGCTACCCTCCTGCTGCTTTCCTGCGGCACGCAGGTAAAGGAAACCGCACTGCCCGTAGTGGAGCGCCTCGACCCCGGACTCGACAGCCTGGTGGACCGCGACGCCCGCCCGGAAATCCTGGCCCGCGGGTTTGGCTGGACGGAAGGCCCGCTCTGGCTCGAATCCACCCAAACCCTCCTTTTCTCCGACATACCCGGGAACGCAGTGCATGCCTGGACGGAAAAAGGCGGGACTTCCCTTTACCTCAAGCCGTCCGGCTATACAGGGTCCGCACCCCGGGGCGGTGAAACGGGCGCCAACGGGCTTGCCCTGAACCACCGTGGCCAGCTGGTGCTGTGCCAGCACGGCAACCGGCAGGTAGCCGTAATGACCGCAGCCCTGGACCAGCCGAAAGCGGCCTACGAGCCCCTGGCCGCGGCGTATGAAGGCCAGCGCTTCAACAGCCCGAACGACCTCGTGTTCGACAGGACGGGCAACCTCTATTTTACCGATCCCCCGTACGGGCTGGAAAAGAACATGGAAGACCCTTCAAAGGAAATGCCCTTCCAGGGCGTATTCCGCCGCGACACGGCAGGGGCCATCACTCTCCTGACCGACACCATCACCCGGCCCAACGGCATCCTCCTGACCCGGGACGAGCGCCACCTGATCGTTGCCAACTCCGACCCCGAAAAGCCGTACTGGTACCTGTACGACCTGAGCCCGCAGGGCACGCTGTCGAACGGCCGGATCTTTTATGATGCAACGGCGGCTTCCAAAAAAGACCAGGGAATGCCCGACGGCCTGAAGACGGATGCCGGCGGGAACATCTTCGCCACCGGGCCCGGAGGCGTCTGGATTTTTCACGCTTCGGGCAGGCTCCTCGGCCGCATCCGCTATCCCGAGCTGGTATCGAACTGTGCGCTGACCCCCGATGGGAAAACCCTGTTCCTCACGGCGGATGATTACCTGGTGCGGGTGCGGCTGCGGAAGTAGCTTTGAGCGGCGAGCGCCGAGCGGTAGGTTTATTTGCTTTAGCATAAGAAGCAGAAAAAGGATAATTACACAGAGCAATCCTCCTTCGGCATCTGCCTGCCTGTTGGATCCCGGAAAAACTGCTTTGCTTACAGCCGCCCATCAGCGTCATCAGCGTCCCCATCTGTGTCATCAGTGATTCCCGTCTGTGTCATCAGTGATCGTATCACCGAATCCGGTGAGGCCCTTTTAAGTATTAAAGGCTTTTTGTACTTTGATATTTGCTCCTTATCCTCTGCAGTTCCGTTTGGTTGCGCACCCTATGTTGCCGGCGTAAAACGCCCGGAAAACAGCTACACACTTAAAACAACGACCATGTTGCGCAAGCCTTATCTTTTACTGCTCTTCCTCGTAGGGACAGGATTCGGATTCTTTACCCTGAGCGGTGATGATCCAACAGAAACAAAACCCTGGCTCCCCGAAATCATCCGGCTGTACCGGTCCGACCTCCGGCGGCTCGATGCCGCCCTGGAACGTTTCCCGAAACTGGTGTACGACAGCAGTTACGCGGCGCGGCTGGCCGGGTACGAAGCCCTGGCCTGCCAGATCAAGCGGGTGGAAGGGTTCTTTGCTTACCTGCACCCGAAACAGGCCTACGACGGGTTCCTGAAAACGGCACAGTTCGAAGCCCGTGATTTTGGTCCGCCCCTGCCCGACAACTGGCTTATCCTGGGCCCCTTCGGCATTGAGCATGACAGCGTCCTGCGCCGGAAAAAAGGAGCAGATTCCGCGTTTACCAAAAAATTCATCGAACGGTCCGTGAACCGCTTCCGCAAAGAATTGCAGGAACTGAACCTGGCCACGGAAGGTGCGGCGCTGACGGAAGCCACCGTTTTTGAAGCCCTCCGGCTGGAGCTGGCCCGCATCAGCACCATCGGGCTGGGCAACGGCGACCTCGTGATCCAGCAGGCGGCCCTGCCCGCCCTGC
>DATAGL010001063.1:0-2174 GCA_036263755.1 Chitinophagaceae bacterium
CGAAGTGCGCAGCCGGCATCATTCCATTCAAACCTTTTCCCTGATCAAACACCCCCTGCGGGTAGCGGATACCTACATTTCCTTTAGCCCCAAAGTATTCGATTTTCATATTCAGGCCGACGGGCTGCCGGAGCATTACCCTGTGGTCTTTACCGGTATTCCTTCCTTCGACCCGTTTTTTGCCTGGAAAGACCTGGAGCCGGAAGGCACGGATGTGCTGTTCATTGACCAGCCCCTGCATGAAACCGGGCTGATGGGATGGACGGCGGAGGAAAAGCGCAAATTTCTGAACGGCCTGGCCGCCTGTATCAGGGCGCAGGGAAAGCAGCTGTACATCAAGCCGCACCCCTGGAACCAGCAGGATTCCTACGGGCAGGTGAAGAACCTGCCCTATGTCCGTTTCGTTGAACGCTGGGAAGCCGTGGTGCCCAATGTAACGACTGTGGTGGGATTTGCTTCCACCCTGCTTCTGCCCTTCATGGCCATGAACCATATGGCCTGCCTGACCCTGGAGCTCCACCCCCGACCGGGCGCGCAACCCTATTCCGGGTTCCTGCTTGAATCGGGCGCCTGCCGGGCGGTCCGGTCCTTCGAAGAACTGTCGGAGCGGCTTTCGGTGCGGGAAGACTGGTTCCCCGCACAGCGGGAGGCCAAAGAGCATTTCATCCGCCACTGGATGTACCGGTTTGACGGCCGGAGCTTTCAGCGCCTGCGTTCCGTATTGCTCGGCGAGGAAAAGCCCGCCGTTACCGCTAACCTATAGAAAAACAAGGCGCACCGGTACCCGTGCCCGCCGCCCTGCCGCAAGCCCGCAGGGTCATTGCACCAAGAAACACGCATGAAGATTTTCCGTTCCTTTTCCATCTACGTGGTTGCCAGTGTCCTGTCCGCGGCAATCAATTTCCTTTTACTGCCCTACCTGTCGAACCGGCTGACCCCGGCCGACTATGGCATGGTGGCCATCTTCAACACATACGTATCCATCCTTGCCCCGCTGATGTCCCTGCTCTGCTATTCCTACCTGAATGTGCAGTATTACAAAACAAAGGACCGCAGCGCCCTCGTCCGGGCCGTTTCCTCCGTCCATGCCATTCCCTTCCTCTTTTTTCTCGGCTACCTGCTGGTGGTCTTCCTTTTTTACCGGCCCCTGACCGCAGCCATGGAAGTGCCCGACGGCTCGGTGCCGTGGCTGCTGCTGGTGCCGGTGTTCGGCCTGATCGTCAATTACAACGAAATTTTCAACAGTTTACTGATCATTGAAAAGCGGGCGGCCCTGTTCGGGGGCATTACCGTTGCCCGCGTGCTGCTGGAAGCGGTACTGACCATCTGCCTCATCTCAGTGTTCGATCTCGGCTGGGAGGGGCGGCTGTTTGCCTGGCTGGCGGCCACCGTGCTGCTGATGCTGTTCGGCTTTGTCCACCTCCTGCGCCGCGGCCTGCTGAAGCCGGTTTGGGATGCTTCCTTCGTCCGGGCCAGCCTTGCCTTCGGCCTGCCCCTGCTCCTGCATACGATCGGTAAATTCATCATCAACCAGAGCGACCGCCTGTTCCTGACCAAGATGATCTCGATTTCCGAAATGGGTATTTACAATGTAGGGTACCAGATCGGCAGCATCGTGTTGATTTTTTGTACGGCCTTCAACAACAGCTTCGTGCCTTTCCTTTACGAGCGGCTGAGCCACCTGACCGAAAAAGGGAAGAAGGAGATCGCCCGGATCAGCCTGTTCTTTATCCTGGCCCTGGCGCTGGTGGTGGCGGCTTTGATACTGCTGTCCCCCTGGTTTTTCCGCACCTTCCTCGATGCCCGGTATTACCGGGGCTGGCGGTACGTTTCCTGGATTGGCCTGGCCTACTGGTTCTGGGGTATCTACCTTGTGTTCTCGGGTTACCTTTTTTACTATAAAAGGACGCGGTTCCTCACCTTCCTTGCGGTTTTCAACGTGGTGGTGAACATCGGGCTCAATTACCTGCTGATCGGTCGCTATGGCGCCATCGGGGCTGCCTACGCTACGGCTCTTTCCTTTTTCCTGGTGACGGTGATCGTGGTGGCAGCCGCAAGCCGCATCCATCCGTTCCGGTTCGCCGATGCCCTGCGCTCGGGCAATCCTACAGGAGAAGTGACGGACGGGCACCGCCAATAAATGTACCCTTACTTTTGCCTGCCGCCGGACCACA
>DATAGL010001064.1:0-2187 GCA_036263755.1 Chitinophagaceae bacterium
TGAAGGTTTAAGGTGGCGCCAGGTCAGCAAGCGAATTTGCTTGTTTCAACAGAAGCAAATTGCCCGTCATGAGATGAACTTTAAACCTTATACCTTAAACTTTCAACTGTAAACCCCAAACCTCCTATGTTCTGGCGGAAGAAAAAAGAACCCGAAACCGACCTGAGCTGGCTGCATACCGATATGCATTCCCACCTCGTGCCCGGGATCGACGACGGGGCGCCCGACCTGGCCACCGCGGTGGAGCTGGTGCGCGGGCTCGCCGGCCTGGGCTATAAAAAGCTCATTACCACCCCGCATGTGCTGTGGGACCTCTACCAGAACACCCCGGAAAAGATCGCTGCTGGGATCGAGGACCTGCGCAAAGGCGTACAGGAGGCCGGGATCGAAGTGGAGCTGGCCGCAGCGGCCGAATATTTCATCGACGATCATTTCGAGCAGCAGCTGAAAGCCAAAGCTCCGCTGCTCCACCTGAGCGGGAACCTGGTGCTGGTGGAGTTCAGCATGCTGACCGCTCCCCTTGAGCTGCAGCAGGTGCTCTTCGACCTGCAGCTGGAAGGGCATCAGCCCCTCATTGCCCACCCCGAGCGCTATACCTATCTTTCCCGGAAGCGTTCCTTTTTTGATGAGCTGCGCGATGCCGGCTGCCAGTTTCAGCTCAACCTGCTTTCCCTTACCGGTTATTACGGCAACAGCGTGCAGGAACTGGCCGAATACCTCCTGAAAAATGATTTTTACGCTTACGCCGGCACCGACCTCCATAATCCCCGCCACCTGGAGATGCTGCGCCGGCTCGGCGCTTCGCCGCTCTTCCGGCGGCTGCAGGAAGAGCGGCGGATGAAAAACAGGGAGCTCTAAACCATTCCTATTTTTGTTTGTATCGTTAGCAATGGCTTTTACGATCAAAGACCTCGAAACCCTCTCGGGCATCAAAGCCCACACGATCCGCATCTGGGAACAGCGGTACAGCTTCCTGCAGCCCGCCCGCACCCCGACCAACATCCGCACGTACAGCAACGACGACCTGAAGACCCTGCTTACCGTGTCGCTGCTGAACAAGTACGGGTACAAGATCTCCCGCATCAGCGATATGGCGCAGGAAGAGCGCAACCGCACGGCCCTGCACCTGCTGCCGCCCGACGCCCAGGTGGAATACCTCGTCAATGAGCTGATCGGCTGCATGATCGACATGAAAGTAGCGGAGTTCGAAAAAATGCTCGACGACTACATCGCCCGCCACGGCCTGTTCGACTCCATAACTTCCCTTATTTTCACATTCCTGGAGAAAGTGGGCATGCTCTGGCAGACGGACCGGGTGAACCCCGCACACGAGCATATTGTAACCTGTCTTATCCGGCAGAAGATCGTCAGCGCCATCAATGACCTGCCCGCGGTCGCAGGCGACGGCCCCCAGTTCCTGCTGCTGCTGCCGGAGGGAGAACATCATGAATTGGGCCTGCTGTTCGTGCATTTCCTGCTCCGGAAGGCCGGTATTCCCCTTATTTACCTCGGCGCCAACGTGCCGGTAAAGGATACGCTGTACGTGGTACGGGCCAAACGCCCGCGGTACCTCTATATCCACCTCACAGCGATGCCCACGCATTTTAATTTCCAGCGCTACCTTACGGCACTCGCCGCCGGAGCCCCCGCCAGCACACTGCTCTTCTCGGGGGCCCCGGTGCAATCCTACAAAAAAGAAATTCCTTCGAACGTCCAGATTTTCAAATCCCTGAGTGATGTTCTTGCGTACATATCCCGCGTAAGGAGGTAAAAAAATTTTTTTCTTCCTGATTTTGTTTAACTTAGTAGTATCAAAAATTAAACAGAATGAGCACTCAGGAGTTTAATAGTTTGGTTTTGAATAATCTGGGTGGCCTTCACCCGTTTGCTGTGACGCTTACCCGGGATTCGGAAGCGGCCAAGGACCTTTGCCAGGAAACCCTGTGCAAAGCCTTTACCCACCGCGAGAAATACCGGCCCGGCACCAACATCAAAGCCTGGCTGTATACGATCATGCGCAACATCTTCATCAACGATTACCGGCGCAACAACCGGAAAAAGGAAGTGTTCCAGGTAGTGGGCCGCCAGGAGCAGGCACCGGTTAGTGCAGAGACAGGTATCCGCCTGCGGGAAATAGACGAGGCAATTTACCGGCTGCCGATCATCTTCAAGAAAGCCTGCATGTTG
>DATAGL010001065.1:0-3886 GCA_036263755.1 Chitinophagaceae bacterium
GTACATCGTACATCGTACATCGTACATCGTACATCGTACATCGTACATCGTACATCGTACATCAGCTAATAAACCGATAAAGATACGGTGCCTTATGCGCGCCCCCGGTCATCTTCTTGGCAACCCGTTCCAACTGGCCAAGGGCAAGCATACGGCGCTGAAAAGAGGTGCGCAGCAGTGGCCGGCCAAGCACCGTTTCGTACAGTTCCTGAAGTTCGCCCATGGTAAAGGTTTCCGGCAGCAGGTTGAAGCCGATGAGCTTGCGGTCCAGGTTTTCGCGGAGCGTTTGCAGCGCTTTGGCCACCATCGTTCCATGGTCGAGCATGAGTGCCGGAAGAGTGGCGGCATCGTGCCAGGCGCAGTGGTCGGAAAGGGCGTCGGGAACGGGAGCGGCCCGTGTGTATTCCACCAGGGCGTAATACCCTACCGATACAAAGCGCCGGAGGAGAAAATGATCCTCCGGGACCGGTTCCCCGCCGGCGGCCATGATCTGCACCATTGTTCCCTTGTTGTAGCGCTCCAGGCTGCCGAACGTGTGGAACTGTTCCAGGTAGATATCGGTGAGGCCCGTCCGCTCCAGCAGCACCCGGCGGGCAGCCGTGTCCAGGTCCTCCGTCCGGCGGACAAAACCACCCGGAAGGGCAAAAAGATCGGTGTGGCGGTACCGCAGCAGCAGCACTTTAAGCCGGCGTTCATGGAAACCGAATATAACGGTATCCACGGCCAGTCCGGGCAGGAACTCGGCATCGAAATCAGGAGGCGCAGCGGGGGCAGAAGCGGGGGGTGTCCGGGGCATGCAGGCTGAAAATAAGGAAAAGTTTTTGGCCCCCTACATGGGATTGGCTATATTGTCTCCATATAGAGACAATAATCATTCAACGGCTTGCATATGAAAAAAATACTCCTGTTTGCACTCTTGACGGCCGCCCTGCTCCCGGCCTTTTCCCAGTCCGCGCGAAACGGCCTCCGGGTGCGCACCGCCCAGGGTACCGTAGAAGGGATCCTGGAAAAAAGCGGTGTCCGTTCCTTCAAGGGACTGCCTTTTGCCGCGCCGCCGGTAGGAGCGCTGCGCTGGAAGGCACCGCAGCCGGCCGCTTCCTGGACCGGCATCCGCAAGGCCGACCAGTTCGGTCCGAAGCCGATGCAGGCGCCCATCTTTGGCGATATGGGCTTCCGTTCCGACTCCATGAGCGAGGATTGCCTGTACCTGAACGTATGGGCACCGCAGCAGAAGGGTAAGGAGCTGCTACCCGTACTGGTGTATTTCTATGGCGGCGGCTTTGTGGCCGGCTCGGGCGACGAGCCCCGGTACGACGGGGAAAACATGGCCACCAAAGGCATTGTGGCCCTGACGGTGAATTACCGGCTGGGCGTGTTTGGTTTTATGGCCCACCCGGAGCTTTCGGCCGAGAACGTATATAAAGGTTCGGGCAACTGGGGCGTGATGGACCAGGCCGCCGCGCTGAAATGGGTACAGGAAAACATTGCCGCTTTTGGCGGCGACCCGAAGAAGGTAACGATCGCCGGGGAGTCAGCCGGCTCCATTTCGGTATCGGCACAGATGGCCTCGCCGCTGTCGCGGAATCTGATTGCCGGTGCGATCGGGGAAAGCGGTTCGCTGCTCGGGGCCCTTTCGGCCGTGCCGCTGGCCGACGGCGAAAAAACAGGGGTCCAGTTTGCCGGGAACGTAAAGGCGGCGAACCTGTCGGAACTGCGCGCCCGTCCGGCCGGGGAACTGCTGGATGCTTCCACTAAATTTGGTCCCTTCCGGTTTTCGATGACGGTGGACGGGTACTTTTTCCCGAAAAGTCCTTATGCCATTTACGAGGCCGGCGAGCAGGCCAAAGTGCCGTTGCTGGCCGGCTGGAACTCCGAAGAGATGAATGCCCGCGGGGTGCTGGGGAATACTCCGGCCACAAAAGAAAACTGGGAAAAAGCCGTGCGCCGGCTGTACCCGGAAGCGGCGGAGGAAGTGCTGAAGGCTTATGCCGTGCAAACCGATGCCGAAGTGGAGGCTGCTGCCACCGACCTGGCCGGCGACCGGTTCATATCCTTCTCTACCTGGAAGTGGATCGACCTGCATGCCCGCACTTCCGGCCAGCCGGTGTACCGGTACCGCTACGAGCGTCCCCGCCCGGCCATGCGCGCCGAAATGGGCGATGCGGCTCCGGGCCTCGCAGGGGGTGTGGTGCGTCAGCCCAATACCCCGAAGCAGCCCCCGGCCAAAGGCGCGGTTCATTCGGCCGAGATCGAATATGCCATGGGCAACCTTGACCGCAACAAAGTATACGCCTGGTCCGAAGAAGACTATAAAGTATCCAGGACCATGCAGGAATATTTTGCCCGCTTTATCCGTACGGGCAATCCCAACGGTGGCGAAGGGCTGCCCCAATGGCCCTCCATTAACGGACAGTCGCCGGCTCCCGTACTGCACATAGACGTAAACACCCGGGTACTTCCCGACGCCCACGGGGCGCGGTATGTGCTTTTGGACAGGTTGATGAAAAAGTAGTATGGGTGGTATTGGTAGTATAAGTAGTATTGGTGGTATTTGTAGTATTCGGTCTTAACTTTATTGATGCCCAAAAAGCCGCTGTTTCAGCGGCTTTTTACTTTACTTTGAATATCTGGGAATTGCTGGTGCAGGCCACATCCGATGCGCTACCAATACCACCAGTACTACCAATACCACGAATACTACCGATACTACAAATACAACCCATACCACAAATCTTACATTCATCCATGGCCATCAACCGTGTAGACATAGAGACCTTTCTCCAGCTGACCGAAACACACCCGGTGTTCGATGTGCGTTCGGAAGGCGAATACGCGCACGCGCGGATGCCCGGTGCGCTGTCGCTGCCGCTGTTCAGCAACGAGGAGCGGAAAGTGATCGGTACGCAGTACAAGCAGGAAAGCGTGCAGCAGGCCATCAAAACGGGGCTCCGGTACTTCGGGCCGAAGCTCGTGCCGATGGTGGAAGTCGTGGAACGCATGGTTGAGGAGCGGGGCTCCGGGAAAGAAGTGGCCGTGTACTGCTGGCGCGGCGGCATGCGCAGCGGGGCCGTAGCCTGGCTGCTCGACCTGTACGGCTTCCAGGTGCATACGCTGGCCGGGGGGTATAAAGCTTTCCGCCGCTGGGCGCTGAAACAGTTCGGGCGTGAGTATCCCCTGCAGCTGCTGAGCGGCTATACCGGTTCGGGTAAAACCGAAACCCTGCTGCAGTGGCAGCGGGAAGGCCGGCTGGTGATTGACCTCGAAGGGCTGGCCGGCCATAAAGGTTCGGCTTTCGGTAATATAGGGCTGCCGCCCCAGCCCAGCCAGGAGCAGTTTGAGAACAGCCTGGCGATGGAGCTGCGAAAGGTGATGGCCCGCTGCGGCCCCGGAGACAGCATCTGGGTAGAAGACGAAAGCCAGCGCCTCGGCACGGTAAACCTGCCGCTCACCTTTTACCGACACATGCGCACCCGGCCCGTACACTTCCGGGAAGTGTCTTTTGAAGAGCGCCTGCAACGCATCGTTTCCGAATACGGCAAAGCCGAAACCGAGCGACTGATCCACGCGATCCTGCGCATCCGCAAGCGCCTGGGCGGCCTCGATGCGAAGAACGCCGTGAACCACCTGATGGAAGGGCAGATCGAGGATTGCTTCCGCATCCTGCTCCGCTACTACGACAAGCAGTACGACCGGTGTGCTGTAGTGAATAGGTCAATGGGTGAATCTGTAAGGGAATGGGAGGGAAGGTGAATGGGCAGATGATGTACGGTGTACGATGTACGATTTAAAATTGACGAACGTACATCGTACATCGTACACCGTACATCAAATTAGAAGCTGAATAAGCTTTATATCCTTTGCGTGAAATACCCTCCTTTTCTCCTTA
>DATAGL010001066.1:0-9394 GCA_036263755.1 Chitinophagaceae bacterium
CTCTAACCAACTGAGCTAAGGAGGAATATAACTCCCGAAATTAGATCATCTAATCTTCGTTTTCGGGAGGGCAAAAATAAGGGATTCTTCTTTTCCACCCAATACTCCCCACAATAAAAATATTTAAACGGAAGAAAATGAGGCCCGTAGGGGCTTTTCCTTACTTTCCCCGGAAATTTTGCCAAGCGGGCTTGACAAATGCTAAAATAATTGCAATTTTACTGTGCCCTCAACCCTTGGAACCGAATAACATGCTGGCCGGCCCGGACCATTAAAGGCGGAACTGACGAACGTTTGCTATTATCATGACACCGATCAGGTACCGGCACGGACAGCGACCCTATATTTATCCGATTGTTGAAGGTAATCCAACCAAAACTTCCTTTGAAAACAGAAACGACCCTTCCGTCCCTCGCCTCGTGTGAATTCCAGCTCCAGGAGCTGGTCAACGATGTCGTCTCCGGCTACCGGACCGCCGCCTACGAGCGCCATATCAACCTGCAGGTGATCGACGACTTCGCCGCCCCCGTCACCCTGGCCGGCGAACGCACCGCCCTCCACAACATCCTGAACGCCCTGCTCCAGCCCATCTTCCGCATCGCCAACGAAAAAGTGACCCTGGGCACAAAGCAACTGGTACAAACCGAAAAGGAACTCCTCCTGGAATTCAACCTCAATACCGACGGGCTGCTCACCAACAACTACGTGAACTGGAGCGCCGACTTCGACGGTCCCAAAGCCCTCATCGAGGCCGCCGGCGGCAAAAGCGAGCTCTATAGCGGCACCACGGTGGGCACCACCTTCAAGTTCATCATCAAGTACGGCTGGCGGCCCGCCCAGGCGAAGCCCGCCCCCGTGTTCGCTATCCATGCCAACCCCCTGGCCGGCAAGAAGATCCTCGTGGCCGAAGACAACGAGATCAACCAGAAGGTGATCACCCACCTGCTGAAGCGCCACCAGATCGAGGTGGACATCGCCAACGACGGCAAGGAAGCCGTGGAACTGTTCGAAGAGAACGGTGTGTACGACCTGGTGATCATGGACCTCCACATGCCCCGGATGAACGGCTTCCAGGCGGCCAACTACCTCCGCAAGATCCTCATGTCCTCCGTGCCCATCATTGCGCTGACGGCCTCGGCCTACGCCAACGAGCAGGTGCACTGCTTTGAAGTGGGCATGAACCAGTATATCTCCAAGCCCTTCCAGGCCGAGGAACTGCTGCGCCACCTGCGCTACTTCCTCCTGGCCGACCATGAATTCTCGCATACGCCCCAGGCGGCCCGGGCCATCCACGCCCCCGTGTACAGCCTCGACTACCTCGAGGGCGCCAACGACCCGCAGTACCTCTGCGAGGTGCTGGAGCTGTTCATCGTGACCACCCCCGGCCTGCTCGACGAGATCGAGTCGCTGGTGCGGTCGGCCTCCTACAACCCTGCCATCGAAAAGACGGCGAAGCTCAAGGGCTCTTTTACCTCCCTGAACATGCGGGAGCTGCTGCCCCTGGTCAATGAAATGGATGCGCACGTGCGGAAGGGGAGCAAGCCCGAGGTTATCCTCGAGTTGCTGGAGCGCCTGCAGGTGAAGTGCGAAGGGGTATACCCGATCCTGTCGGAGGATTTGAAAAAGATGAAACTCGTGCGTGTGTGAGTTGGCCACTAAGACACGAAGGCGCAAAGGAGCACAAAGAATACCCCCTCTGCGCCCTCCTTTTCTCCTTAGCTCTGCGCGAAACCCCTCTTCCTGCTTTAAGGCAGCAGCCCGAATACGCCCGGATCCATCCAGACGTAGACGCCATCCTCCCGGACCTCTACCGGGTAATGCTTTAGTTTATACCCTTCCCCGCTGATATTTTTACCGTTCATGATGCAGAATTTATAGTGATGCAGGGGGCAGACGACGTTGCCCCGGGCGTCGATGTAGCCCTGCCGGAAGGGGGCGCTGGCGTGGGGGCATTGGGCGTTGAAGGCATAGAAGGCGCCTTTGTGGCGGCCGAGCAGGAGGGCGCGGCCGGCGAGCTGGAAGGGGGCCATTTCATTGTGGAAGGTGATGGTGTCGGGGGAGTCGAAGATGCGGTGCCACAAGGGGTGTACGATTTTAGATGTACGATGTACGGTGTGTTTACAGGTATCGGAGGGTACTGAGGCGGGGGTAGGGGTTTCGCGCAGAGGAAACAGAGGAGCAGAGTACAGCGGAGTGCTTCTTATCAACTTAGTCAACCTATTCAACTGATCAACTAATTCCTAATTCCCAATTCCCAACCCCTAATTCCACATCAATAGAAAAACTCCGTCTTATACGGGTACCGTACCCGGTATAGCTCTCTTACCTTCTCCAGGATCTGCGTCCGGAGGCCTTCGATGTTGGTGCGCTCGAGGGCGGAGATGAAGATGGCGTTGTCGCCGGTGGCGGCGTTCCAGCGGGCGTAGAGGTCGGAGAGGATCTGCTCCTTTGTTTCGGGGGTGAGCCACTCGTCGAAGGTGCGGCGCTCGTACTCGTCCATCTTGTTGAAGATGAGGAGGGTGGGCTTTTCAAAGGCCTTCAGCTCCTGCAGGGTCTTGTTCACCACGCCGATCTGGTCTTCGTAGGCGATGTGGGAAATATCCACCACGTGGAGCAGGATGTCGGCCTCCCGCACCTCATCGAGGGTGCTCTTGAAGCTTTCCACGAGGTGGTGGGGGAGCTTGCGGATAAAGCCGACGGTATCGCTGAGGAGGAAGGGGGTGGTTTCGTACACGATCTTGCGGGTGGTGGTGTCGAGGGTGGCGAAGAGCTTGTTCTCGGCCAGCACCTCGCTTTTGGCCAGCAGGTTCATGATCGTACTCTTGCCCACGTTGGTATAGCCGACGAGGGCCACGCGGATGAACTCGCCGCGCTCCTTGCGCTGGGTGAAGGCCTGCTTGTCGATCTCGGCCAGGCGCTTGCGGAGCAGCGAGATCTTGTCGCGCACGATCCGGCGGTCGGTTTCGATCTCTGTTTCACCGGGACCCCGGGTACCGATACCGCCCCCGAGGCGTTCCAGGTGCTTCCACATACCGCGGAGGCGGGGCAGGATGTACTGGTACTGGGCCAGCTCCACCTGGGCTTTGGCCTGGGCGGTTTTGGCCCGGCGGGCGAAAATATCGAGGATGAGGTCCGAGCGGTCGATCGTCTTGATGCCCGTGGCCTTTTCAATGTTGGAGATCTGGGAGCCGGAAAGCTCGTCGTCGAACACGAGGATGCGGATGTCCTTGCCCTGGCAGTACTCGCGGATCTCCTCCAGCTTGCCCTTGCCCACGAAAGTGCGGGAGTCGGGGTGGGCGAGGCGCTGGATAAAGCGCTTGACGGTGACGGCCCCGGCGGTCTCGGCCAAGAAGGCCAGCTCGTCGAGGTATTCGATGACTTCGTGCTCTTTCTGGTCTTTCTGGATCAGGCCTACGAGCACTGCTTTTTCTTCTTCGTTGATGACGTTCTTCTTGTCGAGCATAAGTAAAGTTACATGCGGGCAAAAAGTAAACCAAGCTATGTACGGTTTACGATGTACGGTGTACGATGGGTTTTTGCAGCAGAGGAGTTCCTCTGTTTGCGGCTTTTGTTGCTCGCAAAGACGCGAAGGAGCGCCAAGACGCCAAGGATTTCTTTGCGCCTCTGCGGTACTTTGCGTCTTTGCGTGCAACAAAAAAGCCACCCGAAGGGATGGCTTCCTATTAACTTATCAACGGCTCAACTATTCAACTGCTTGCAGCTTGCAGCTTGAAGCTCCCTACAGCCCGCTCAGCGTCAGTCCGATGGTCAGCGGCCGGATCGCGGGTCCCAGGCCTTCCTTGATAAGGGGCGTGGCGGACCAGGAGCCGAAGAGGGAGAAATTGCCGTAGCCGATGCGGCCGGTCAGCGACAGGCGGTTCGTGTTGAAGTAGCGCTTGCTCTTCTCCTTCAGGGTATAGTTGATGAGGGTCTGGTCGTTCTTGTTCTGGAAGTTTTTGCCCTTTACCGTGGCGGAGAGCATGGTGCCCACCTTGGCGCCGAGGGCGAACTTGACGGAGCGCTTCGGCTCGGCGGGGTTCGACTGGAAGCGGAGCTCCACGGGGATTTCCACGAAGGTGGTGTTCAGCTTGTACTTCTTGAAGGCGTTGGTATCGCTGAGGTCCTGGAACCGCAGGGTGCCCGTGTTTTCCTTCAGGCCGATGTAGGTGTCTTCAAAGAACATATTGTCCGAACCGATGCCGGCACCGATGGCGGCGCTCCATTTCGGGTTCGTTTTAAAGGGAAAATCAAAGAGAAAATAAATGTTCACGGTCCGGGGCAGGCCGCCGGTATTGATGGAATCGGGTTTGTTCAGCCAGGTGGTATAGCCGAGCTGGAGCATCAGGTGGTCGCTGGAGCGGCCGACGCCGGCGGGCGAAAGCACGGTCTTTTTCACGCTGCTGTCGGTCTGGGCAAATGAAGTCGAGGCCAGGCAAAGGATCAGGGCTGCGAAAACAATTCTTCTCATATTAGTGGTTCTTAGGCAAAAGTATCTTCCGTTCTGTTAACAGCTCGTTAACGGATGTAGGATGTACGATTTACGATGTACGGTGTACAGTTGGCAATGTACGGTTTACGATGTACGGTGTACGATGTGTGTACCGGTTCGGGAACCGGGAAAAAGGACAATCAAATGATGAGCCACCCCTTATTCAGGAAGGACAGCTGCTGACATCCGTACATCGTACATCGTAAATCGTACATCGATCCGCCGATGGCCGCAAAAATAGGCTAAACCGTCCTCCCCGTCGTTCATATTATAAGTGTTATTACTACCTCCCAAAAAAAGAAGGGGCGGAAATTTCACTTAGGAAGGATTTTTTCCGACTTTAGTCGTCCGATCCCCTTGTAAAACCGGGGCCGGTCATCCAATCCTGTGAAAGTCCAGAAGCATATACGGTATGTTCTCCTCCTAATCGTGCTGGGAACCGGCGGCATCCTCGCCTCCGCCTGGCAGGAGTCCCAGCGGGCCGCGGCCACTTTTCGCTGGGTGAGCCACTCGCAGGAGGAAATCCAGAAAATCAATGCCTTTTACGCCCTGCTGGTCGACCTCGAATCCGGGGTGCGCGGCTATGTCATTACCGGCAACGAGGTGTTCCGCACCGAAGCCCTGGTCAAGGAACCCCGGGTGTGGACCGAGCTCGCCCGGCTGAAGACGATGGCCTCCGACAGCCGCGAGCAGCGGAAGCACGTGGAAACCCTTTCCGGGCTGGTACGGGCCAAGCTGCGCTTTCAGCAGGACCTCTTCCGCGCCTATGCCGCCGATCCCACGCGGGCCCAGGCCCTCGTGCGCCAGCTGAAGGGCAAGGAGCTGCTCGACGCCATCCGCGGGCAGGTGGAAGCGATGCAGCGCAGCGAGCAGGCCACCCTGCACCGCCGCGTGGAAGCCAATACCGCCGCCAGCAACAGCAAGTTCTGGTCGCTCGTGGCCAGCGCCCTGGCCGCCTGCACCCTCTGCCTGTACATGCTCTTCCGCCTCCAGCGCGAGAACGGCAAGCGCCGCCAGGCCGAATGCACCGCCGTGCGCAACGAAGCCCGCTACCGCAGCCTCATCGAGAACTCCGCCTTCGTCCTCTATACCACCGACCTCAAGGGCCGCTTTACCTTCCTCAGCGGCAAATGGGCCGAGCTGACGGGCTATACCGCCGCCGAAAGCCTGAACCAGTTCTTTACGGTGGTGATTATGGAAGACTACCGCGAATCGGTATCCGCCTTTTATTACAAGCAGCTGCAGAAGAACCTGCCCGAGACCGTGCACGAGTTCCCCATCCTCACGAAGGACGGCCGGGAGAAGTGGGTGGAGCAGACCGTCACCCTCGTGTACGAGAACGGTACCCCGACGGGTTTTCAGTGCATCGTAAAGGATATTTCGCGGAAAAAAGAAACCGAGCTGCTGCTGGCCTCCGTAGAGCGGAAGCTGCGCATGGAGCAGGAAGAAGCCCAGCAACGCCTGCAATCCCTGCTCGACCACATCCCCATGGGCGTGTACATCAAGGACCTCAACGGCCGCTATACCCTTGTCAACCGCCATTTCACCAACATCATGCAGCTGGACGAGGCCGACATCATCGGCAAAATGCCCATCGATATCAACAGGGACCAGGAGTGGGCGAAGCGCTACATGGCCATCGATGAGCAGATCCGTCGCACGGGCCAGCCCGTGGAGCTCGAAGGCGTGATCGCCACGGCCGCCGGCCCGCGCGACATGTTTACCCTCAAATTCCCGCTGTACGACGGCGAGGGCCGCCTCTTCGCCACCGCGGGCGCCCTGCACGATATTACCGAAACGGTGCGCTTCCGCAAAGAACTCATCTCCGCCCGCACAAAGGCCGAGCAGGCCGAAAAAGTGCAGGAAGAGTTCCTGGCCAACATGAGCCACGAGATCCGCACGCCGATGAACGGCATCGTGGGCATGGCCAACCTGATGCTCGACACCGAGCTGACCGCCGAGCAGCGCGAGTCACTAAAGCTCATCAAGCAATCGTCCGACACCCTGCTGGTGCTCATCAACGATATCCTCGACTTCTCCCGGATCAAGGCCGGGCGGATGACGCTGGAGAAAAAAGATTTTTCGGTGGGCGAAGTGGTGAACCTCGTGGTGCGCCCGCTGCAGCTGCAGCCGGCCGGCCGGGAAGTAAAGATCGCCAGCCATCTGGCGCCCGGCACGCCCCTGCGCGTGGTGGGCGACCCGCACCGCCTGGAGCAGATCCTGAGCAACCTGGTGAGCAACGCCATGAAGTTCACGCTTTCCGGGCAGGTGCAGGTGGGCGTACGCCTCGCCGAGCAGCAGACCGACCGGATCGTGCTGGAGTTTGAAGTGGTGGACACGGGCATCGGCATCGCTTCCACCCACCTGCCCCGCATCTTCGACTGGTTCTCCCGCACGGGCACCGCCACAGGCCACCAGCAGCTGGAAGCCACGGGCCTGGGCCTGGCTATTTCGAAGAAACTGATCGAGCTGCAGGGCGGCACCATCCACGTGAGCAGCGAAGTGGGCCGGGGCACGACCTTCCGGTTCCGCATTCCCTACACGCTGTCGGCCGTGCAGCAGCTGGTGCCGGTGAGCGAGCCGGGCGACGGCCATACGGCGCTCTCCGGGAAGCGGATCCTCATCGTGGAAGACAACCTCATTAACCAGAAAGTCTGCGCCAACGTGCTGCGGAAAGTGGGCGTGGTGTCGGAAATTGCCAACAACGGCCGCGAAGCGGTGCAGCTGCTGGAAGGAGGCACCGTATTTGACGCGATTATCATGGACCTGGAAATGCCCGAGATGGACGGCTACCAGGCGACCGCTTATATCCGGCAGAAGCTGAAGCTGCAGCTGCCCATCCTGGCCCTGACGGCTTCGGTGCTGCGCGACGAAAAAAAGCGCTGCTTCGAGGTAGGCATGAACGAATACCTCACCAAGCCGGTAGTACCGGCCAACCTGTTCAAACAATTACACCGATTCTTAAAAACCGATACGACAATGGAAACACAAGGACAAGGTACTGAGCCGAATGCCCAGCTGTACAGCCTGGAGTACCTGATTGACATGGGCGGGCACGAATACATCGTGGAGTTGCTGCAGCTGTTTCTGGATACAACGCCCGGTATCCTGGAAGAAATGCGCGACAGCGCCCTGCACGAGCAGTGGGACGCCACCGGCAAGCTCGCCCACAAGCTGAAGAGCAGCGTGGCCGTGTTCCAGATGCCCCGCATGACCGAAGACGTGGCCGCCGTGGAGCAAAAGGCAAAAAGCCGCACCGACCTGGAGTCCATCCCCGGCATCATCCGCTCCCTCACCGACCAGTATGTGCTGGTGAAGCCCATGCTGGAGGCCGAGCTGGAAGAGGCAAAGCGCACCAGTGCCTGATCCGCTATCGCGGAATGTATTACCCGTAGGGCATATCGGTTCCACGGGGCAGGGATGCTGTGTCCGGGAGCTGCCGGCGGTGGTGTGTTAGCTGCAAGCTTCAAGCTACAAGCTGCAAGCGCTTTTCTCATCAGTAATGTTTTTTCTTGTTGCGGCCCTCCGCATGGGGTACTTATGTTCTTTTTTGTCTCCAAACAAAAAAGAACCAAATAAATTCAAGGCGGTCCCGCCGCGGCGGGACGCCCGCCGGGCCTGCGCGCAGATTACTCTGCTGTTTTGAGGCTTGGCTTAGGTATAGAAGAGCGTGCTTTTATCTTACAGCGGCTACACCCTGCGCGGGCGCTGGTATTCCGCTGCTCATCCTATACCAGTATGCTCATGCAGTTTGTCGCGGAATAAGGCGCTGGTAAACCCAAAAGGACTCTTTCAAATTGAGCAGTATCTGTGCTATCTCTCTTCATTCATCTGTGCCATCTGTGATAAAATGAGGCGCTGGACCACCCATAAACACTGTCATGCCAGAGGACGACCATCCCTCTTCACTTATCTGTGTTATCTGTGATAGTTATCAGCGTTATCAGCGCTCCATCAGCGTCATCTGTGATTGCTTTGCGAAACCCTGTAACTGTTAGAAGAACATTGCGCTACCCATAAACACATCGTACATCGTACACCGTACATCGTAAATCGTACATTTCCGCCGTTTCGTCGCCGAAAACCTCCTCTACGTCTCATATTCCACCCATCTGTGGGCTCAAACCACCCGTTTTTCCGTATTTTAGGGGCTATCACACTTGCATTATGAAAAAAATGGTTGCTGCCCGGCCCCGTGCCCTGGTTTCCTTTGTGCTGCTCGCCCTCTTTATCAGCTCCGGCCTGCTCTGGCTGAGCTTTACGATGAAAAAACCCCTCAATGACACCCCTCCGGAAGAGAACCGGTTCACCAAGATGGTGGTGACCGAACCCGACAAGCTCGACGAGCCGATGGAGATGGCCTTTCTGCCCGACGGCCGCATCCTCATCGTGGAGCGCAAGGGCGGACTGAAAGCTTTTGATACGAAGACCGGCAAGCTGAAGCTGCTGGCCACCGTGCCCGTCAATACAAAGTACAAGAATAAGGAAGGCCGCGTGCGCGAGGCCGAGGAAGGACTGATGGGCGTGATCGCCCACCCCGACTTCGCCAAAAACAAGTGGATCTATATGTACTACGCCGATCCCACCGACACAAAGCACGTGCTCGCCCGCTGGGAACTCAACGGCGACGTGCTGAACGAAGCTTCCAAGAAGATCCTCCTCGAAGTGCCCACCCAGCGCGAAGAGTGCTGCCATACCGGCGGCGGCATGGTGTTCGACCCGCAGGGTAACCTGTACCTGACGATCGGTAACAACACCGTGAACCCTGGCGTCGGCACCTCCAACCTCGACGACCGCCCCGGCTTCGAGAACAACGACGACCAGCGTGCCCCCGGCAATACGAACGACCTGCGCGGCAAGATCCTGCGCATCCACCCCGAAGATGATGGTACTTATACTATTCCC
>DATAGL010001067.1:0-3212 GCA_036263755.1 Chitinophagaceae bacterium
AACTTCGGCCTCGCGCATTATGCCGATCCGCTGGAGATTGCTACCGCTTAAGGCAAAAGGCAAAAGTGAAAAGCAAAAAGTGGAGCATGACCTGAAATACCGGTGTTACCGCTTTTCACTGGAAGTAATCCGATTTTTGCGCGGGAAGCGGTGGGAGCCGTTAAGTATGGTGCTGGTACGACAGGTGATGCGCTCCGCCACTTCGGTAGGTGCCAATGTGATTGAAGCAAAGAACAGCTCTACACGGCTTGAATTCAAGCGGTTTTACGAGATCGCCCTCAAGTCCTGCGGAGAAACAAAATACTGGCTTTGTCTGATGCGGGACGGGTTTGAAGTGAAGGATGGCCAATTGGAAGTGCTACTGAATGAGGCCAATGAGTTATCCAGAATACTGGCTGCATCTATTCTAAAATTAAAGAGACCGAAATAACTTTTTGGTTTTGACTTTTAACTTTTGACTTACACAATGTCTGAAGAAGCAAAAAAACTATTCAAAGTAACTATTGACAATATCACGGTCGAAGTGGAACCGGGGACGACCATCCTGATGGCGGCCCGGAAGGTCGGCGGCGACGTTGTACCGCCCACGATGTGTTTTTACAGCAAGCTGAAGAACACGGGCGGCTATTGCCGTACCTGCCTTGTGCGCGTGGCCGCCGGCTCTACGGCCGACCCGCGCCCGATGCCCAAGCTGGTGGCGTCCTGCCGCACCGCGGTCATGGACGGCATGGTGGTGGAGAACATCACCAACCCCGCGGTGCTCGAAGCCCGCAAGGGCGTGGTGGAGTTCCTGCTGCTGAACCACCCGCTCGACTGTCCCGTTTGCGACCAGGCCGGCGAGTGCGACCTGCAGGACCTGAGCTACGAGCACGGCACCGAAAGCACCCGCTACGAGTTCAAGCGGCGCACCTTCCAGCGCATCGACCTCGGCCCCTATATCCAGCTGCACATGACCCGCTGCATTCTCTGTTACCGCTGCGTGCATACCGCCAACCAGGTGGCCGGCCAGCGCGAGCACGGGGTGCTGGACCGCGGCGACCATGCGCAGATCGCCACCTATATCCAGAAATCGCTCGACCACGGGATGATCGGCAACGTCATCGACGTGTGCCCCGTGGGCGCCCTCACCGACCGCACCTTCCGGTTCAAGAACCGGGTATGGTTCACCAAGCCGGCCGATGCCCACCGCGACTGCCCGCACTGCTCGGGTAAGGTGCGCCTGTGGATGCGCGGTCCCGAAGTGCTCCGTGTAACGGCCCGCAAGGACCAGTGGGGCGAGGTGGAAGAATGGATCTGCAACGAATGCCGCTTTGAGAAGAAAGCCGCTTCCGACTGGATCGTAGAAGGCCCCACCCGGGTGGACCGCCATTCGGTGATCTCCGCCGGGCACTATGTGGGCGTGCAAAAGCCAAAAGAGACCTTTAAAGAAGTCATGAACGGCCGGGATCCGAAGCTGCTGATGGACATCCACAGCATTTCCCAGGTGAACACCGTGGAGCTCAGCGCCCTGCCCGGGCCCGCTACCAGCAAGACCTTCAACGGGAGCCCCTCGGACACCGGCACGAACATAACGGATGTGAAAGCAGGCAAAGGCCCGAATAAGGCCGGGTCGGATTCGACGAACCCGAATACGCCGTGAGCGGTGGAGTTGGGTGTTGGGAATTGGGAATTGGGGGAGTTGATTTGTTGAATAGTTGATAAGTTGACAGGTAATATAGGACGGTACCTGAACGAATCAGGGAAAATAAAAGAACGGCGAAAAGGAAACACTTTTAGGTTTTCACTTTTGCCTTTTGACTTAACAAGCTGTAACCGAATATGACTTTACTTCAAATAGACTGGTGGATCTTCCTGGAGAAATTTGTGCTGATCGCAGTGATCGCGACTACGGCGCTGATCACGGCCATGTATAGCACGTACGCGGAACGCAAGATCGCGGCCTTCCTGCAGGACCGGCACGGTCCGAACCGGGCGGGTCCCTTCGGCCTGTTCCAGCCCCTGGCCGACGGCCTGAAGCTGTTCTTTAAGGAAGAGATCATCCCGATCACCTCCTCCAGGTTCCTGTTCATCCTCGGTCCGATGCTGGCCATGATCACCGCCCTGATGACCTCGGCCGTGATTCCCTGGGGCAGCACCATCGACGTGGCCGGCCGGCAGGTACCCCTGCAGATCACCGATATCAACATCGGCATCCTCTACATTTTCGGGGTGGTGAGCCTCGGGGTGTACGGCATCATGATCGGCGGCTGGGCCTCGAACAACAAGTTCTCGCTGCTCGCCGCCATCCGCGGCGCCTCGCAGATGATCTCCTACGAGCTGGCCATGGGCCTTTCGCTTATTGCCGTGCTGATGATCACCGGTTCCCTGCGCATGAGCACCATTGTCGGCCACCAGATCGAAAACGGCTGGAACATCATTTACCAGCCCCTGGGCTTCCTGATTTTCTTTATCTGTGCCCTGGCCGAGTGCAACCGGACGCCCTTTGACCTGGCCGAAGCCGAAAACGAGCTGAACTTCGGCTACCACCAGGAATATTCATCCATGAAGCTGGGCTTTTACCTTTTTGCCGAGTACATCAACATGTTCATTTCCTCCGTGGTGATGGCGTCGCTGTTCTTCGGAGGCTACGATATTCCCTTTGTGAACGAAGCCGCCTGGGGCAATGCCTGGTGGGTAGGCCTGGTAGGCTTCGGCGTGCTGATGGCCAAGGCCGTGTTCTTTATTTTCCTGTTCATGTGGATCCGGTGGACCATTCCCCGCTTCCGCTACGACCAGCTGATGAACCTGGGCTGGAAAAAGCTCATTCCCCTGGCGCTGGCCAACATGCTGCTGACCGCCGTGGTGATCCTGGCCCTGAATAAATAATCAATTTCTTTTAAACCCTCTGTAAAACGGCTAATTTCGCGCCGTTAAAAGGAGAAGGAAAAACCGAGATGCAATTAACAAACAAAGCAAAACAGGTGGACCGGCGACCGATGTCGTTCTGGGAAAAGATGTACCTGCCGGCGATTGCCAAGGGCATGGGCATCACATTCAGCCACATGTTCAAAAAGAAGCCGACCGTCAGCTACCCTGAGCAGCAGCGCAATTTCTCCGCTGTATTCCGGGGGCTGCATATATTAAACCGCGACGAGGAAGGCCGCGAGCGCTGCACGGCCTGCGGGTTGTGCGCCCTGGCCTGTCCCGCCGAAGCCATCACCATGGAAGCGGCC
>DATAGL010001068.1:0-2519 GCA_036263755.1 Chitinophagaceae bacterium
CGTTGCCGTGGATATGAACCCGGAAGACAATTACCGGAAGCAAAAGAACATGGGCGCTGCGAATTACGGCAAATACCGGAATATGGCCGACTTCGGCTATAGTTTGCAGTTCGTCAGAAATACCCTCCAGGTCAGTCAGGGCCTGCGTCCTTCGGATACCGATACCCTGCCCCTTCCCGTCTTCAGCGACATTGCCTATTATGCCGGCGTAGCGGCAACCGACTGGAGCTGGACGCCTTCCGTGGCCGATTTCGATAACGACGGATGGCGCGACCTGCTGATCACCAACGGCTATCCCAGAGACATCACCGACCATGACTTTATCAGCTACCGGCGGGATAAAGGCTATATTGTTTCCGATGAAGCGCTGCTGCAACAGATCCCGGAAATCAAAGTTTCTAATTATGCCTTCCGCAATACGGAACAACTGGTGTTTGAAAATGTATCCGCTGCCTGGGGGCTGGATGATGATGCCTATTCCACAGGGGCCGCCTATGCAGACCTCGACAACGACGGAGACCTGGATTATGTCATCAACAATATCAATGCCGCAGCTTCGCTGTATGAAAACAGGACGGATCCCCTGGAAAACGAAAACCGTCATTTTATCCGGCTCCAGTTTAAAGGAGACGGCATGAACCGGGATGCCATCGGGGCTAAAGCCATTGTTTATGCAGAGGGCGCTCCGCATCTGTTCGAGAACTTTCCGACACGGGGGTATTTATCCTCCGTAGAAGGTACCGGCCATATCGGACTGGGAAAGGCAAAAGCAGTGGACAGCATCCGGGTGCAATGGCCGAACGGAAGGACGCAGACCATCTTCCGGCCGGCCCTCAACCAAACCATTACGTTAGATGTTCGACATGCCCGCCCGGACTCCCTTCCCGACGCGGAAACGGCTGCACCGGCTTTATTTTCCTCCCTCAATGCCGCATCCGGTATGGATTTCACGCATTCGGAATTCGATTTCATTGACTTCGATTACCAGCGCTTACTGCCGCATAAGCTGTCTGAATACGGACCCGCCCTGGCTGCGGGCGATGTAGACGGAAACGGACTGGATGACATTTTCCTGAGTGGTCCTAAAGGCACGGCTGCCCGGTTCTTTTTACAGCAACCCGATGGCCGCTTTGTGCAAAAGCCGTTGCAGTCGTTTACGGATCCGCAACAAAAGCCTTTTGAAGAGCTGGGCTCCTTACTGCTGGATATCGACAACGATCACGACCTCGACCTTTACCTCTGCAGCGGGAGCAATGAATTTAAAAACGGGGACGAGGCCTTTCGCGACCGGATATTCCTGAATGACGGTAAGGGGAACTTCCTGGAAATCCCCAATGTTCTTCCCCATAACCGGAACAGCAAGCAGGTGCTCAAAAGTGCCGACTTTGACCAGGACGGAGACCTGGACCTCTTTATCGGAAGCCGGTCCGTCCCGAATGAATATCCCCGGAGTGCTTCCGGGTACCTGTACCGCAATGACTCCCGGCCCGGAGCCATCAGGTTCACCGATATTACTGGTCAGGTGGCACCCGAGCTTAAGAACGTAGGCATGATCACCGATGCCGCCTGGAGCGACTTTGATAACGATGGCCAGGTGGACCTGGTGATTTGTGGCGAATTCATGGCGGTGCACTTTTTAAAGAACCAAAACGGCCGGTTTAAAAGGACGAATGCCGGTGTGGATGCCGCGCAGGGCTTATGGAACAGCATCACACCGGCGGACATCAATAACGACGGGAACATGGATTACATAGCCGGCAACCTGGGCCTCAACTCCTTTTATCAGGGCAGTGCCGGACACCCGTTCGAAGTCTACGGCGGCGACTTTGACGGTAACGGGAGTTTTGATGCCCTGCCGTTTCTCTTCCTCAAAGACAACAAGGGACGAATCGGCCAATACCCCGCGTTTACAAGGGATGACATGATGAAGCAGCTGATCCGGATCAAAGGCCAGTTCGCCACCTATAAAGACTTCGCCGGCGCTTCCCTGACGGATATCCTTACTGCCAAAGAAAGAAAAAATGCGGTACGGGTTTCAGCGAATTACTTCCAGTCAGCCGTGTTTCTGAACAACGGGAATGGAACCTTTTCCATGGCTCCCCTCCCCTTTAGCGTACAATGGAGCCCGGTTTATGGCATCCTGCCGGATGATTTTGACGGGGATGGAAATATTGATTTATTGCTCAATACCAATGACCTGGGGACGGAAGTAAATACGGGGCAATATGACGCCCTGAACGGAGTCCACCTGAAGGGAGACGGAAAAGGAAACTTCGTCCGGCAACCCTATCCGGCATCCGGCTTTTTTGTTCCTTCCAACGGCAAAGCACTGGTCAAATTCATTTATCAGAACCGGTACGCCGTAGCCGGCTCCCAGAATAGAGGACGGCTGGAACTGTTTCAACTGAACACCCACCGGGAGTTTATCCGGCTGCGCCCGGAAGATGCTGTGATCCAGGTTTATCTGAAGAACGGACAGGTCCGACGGGAGGAAGCCTGCTACGGACATACCTTCCTTT
>DATAGL010001069.1:0-2956 GCA_036263755.1 Chitinophagaceae bacterium
AAAGATCATTACCGACGGCAATGCCCGGGATGTGGAACAGGTGGGCCTGTACATCAACAAGACGCAGTTCGTTTCTTCCCGGAACGAAGAGAAGATCCGCGAAACAACCATGGGGGGCGGTTCCATCACGGACATGAACAACATTATGCTGGAAGTGGATGTGCCTTCGATGACGCCCACGCAGAACTACGTCTTCGCCCGGATCGGCGTGAAGATCGCAGGTGTGGAGGACCGGCTGTTTTCGCCGGTCGTCAAAATCACGTTCTAGGTTAGATCGTTCATATGCAAGCAAGCAGGCAGCCTGCGCACACAGGCTGCCTTATTTTCACCTCCTGCCCATCACCGTACACAGAAACCGCAGTTACCGATCATGCGCATTGTACTCCTCCTGCTCAGTTGGATCGTAGCCTGTAGCGCGGAAGGGTGGTCGCAAGCCCGGGTCTTTACCAATCCGCTGCTGCCGGCCGGCGCCGATCCGTATTCGTTTTACAAAGACGGCTACTACTACTATACCCATACCACCGGCCGCAATATTACCATCTGGAAAACCGCCAACCTGGCTGACCTGCCCCGGGCCGAAAAGAAGGTGATCTTTACCCCTCCGCCCGGGACGATGTATTCCCGCGATCTGTGGGCCCCCGAGATTCATTTTATCAGGGGCAAATGGTACGTGTATTTCGCGGCCGACGACGGACGCAACGAAAACCACCGGATGTATGTGCTGGAGAACGATTCGGAAGATCCCTTCCAGGGAACATGGACCCTCAAAGGCAAGGTGGCGGACCCTACCGACAAGTGGGCGATCGACGGGGATGTGTTCCGATACCGGCGCAAATGGTACATGATCTGGTCGGGCTGGGAAGGCGATACCAACGGACGCCAGGATATTTATATCGCCCGGCTGAAAAACCCCTGGACCATCGGCAGCCGGCGGGTGCGCATCTCCAGCCCGAAGCTCGACTGGGAGCGCCACGGCACCCTCAATGACGCCAACAACCCGGCCCATGTGGCGGTCAATGAAGGTCCCCAGGCCCTGATGAAGCGGAAAAAGCTGTTCATCGTCTATTCCGCCAGCGGCTGCTGGACTGATCATTATTCCCTGGGCCTGCTCTCCTTCACCGGCCGGAGGAACCTCCTGGACTCGGCGGCCTGGGAAAAAAATACGGAGCCGGTATTCCGGCAGGCGCCGGGTATAGGTGTCTATGCACCGGGACATAACTCTTTTTTCAAGTCACCCGACGGCAAGGAAGACTGGATCCTCTACCACGCCAACAGCCGCGCCGGCGACGGCTGCGGCGGCAAGCGGTCACCCCGGGCGCAAAAGTTCACCTGGATCAACGGGAAACCTTTTTTCGGCGAACCGGTTCCCGAAGCGGTGCCCATCCAGATCCCGGCGGAAAAAAATTAAACACACATTAGTGATCATGATGAAACGAAGCCTTACCTTTTTAGTTGCGAGTATTGTACTGGTGTTTTCTGCCCTTGGACAGGTAACCAAAGCCCCGGCCTACCCGCTGATTACCCACGACCCCTACTTCAGCATATGGTCTTTTAACGATACCCTGAATGCCGCCACCACGCGCCACTGGACCGGTACCGACCATTCCCTGCTCGGCCTCATCAAAGTGGACGGCAATATCTACCGCTTTTTAGGCAATGCGGAACGCAGCTTTAAGACCCTGCTGGCCGCTTCGGACGAAATGGTCTATGAAGCCGCTTACACGGAAACCGCCCCTGCAGCAGACTGGATGCAGCCGGGTTTCGACGCTTCCGCCTGGGGAACCGGCCAGGCTCCCTTCGGTGATAACGCCGGCCTGCACCGCACGCTCTGGAAATCGCGGAACATCTGGATGCGGCGCACCTTCACGCTCGACGACCTGAGCGGCGAAAACCTGTTCCTCAAGCTGCAGCACGACGACAATGCCGAAGTGTACCTGAACGGCGTCCGGATCTATGAGCACAAGGGATGGCTGTCGAAGATGCACTATTTCCCGATGACCGCCCTGCTGAAGCAGCACCTGGTGAAAGGGAAAAACGTGCTGGCCATACATGTGGAGAACACGGCCGGCGGAGCCTGGCTGGATGCCGGCATCGTGCAGGAAGAGCCGCCCAAAGGCCCGGCCGTACAGGCGGCCGAACAGAAAAGCGTAGTGATTGAAGCCACCCAGACCAGATACCAGTTTGCCTGCGGGCCCGTCAACCTTTCCCTTACGTTTACCTCGCCGCTGCTCATGAACCAGCTGGACCTGATGGCCCGGCCGGTAAGCTATGTTACGGCCCAGGTGAAATCCGCCGACGGCCGCACGCACGAAGTGGAAGTCCTGCTGGGCGCCTCCTCCGACCTGGCGGTGAACCAGCCGGTACAGGAAGTGTCGGCGGAAGCGACCGAGCACAACGGCCTGCTGCTGCTGCGTGCCGGTACGGTGGAACAGCCGGTACTCAAAAAGAAAGGCGATGACCTGCGCATCGACTGGGGCTACCTGTATGCGGCCGCACCCAAGGCCTCCGGCGCCCGCCAGTACATCAGCGGCAGTGCCGATGCCGTAGCGGCTTTCGGCGGTGCAAGTCCCTCCGGAACAAAACAGGGGCGCAAGCTGATGCTCAATACGGTGCTGCCCTTTGGTAAAGTGAATGTCGCAGGCAGTGAAAAATTCTGGATGCTGGGGTATGACGATCTGTACTCCGTACAATATTTCGGCACGAACCTCAAGCCCTGGTGGCGGGAAAAAACGGCTTCCATGGAGGCCGCCCTCACTGCCGCGGCTGCACAATACAAGACCGTGCTGCAGCAATGCGCGGCCTTCAATAAAAAATTGTACAATGATGCCCTCCAGGCCGGCGGTGAAAAGTATGCACAGCTCTGCGCCTTGGTGTACCGCCAAACCATCGCCGCCCACAAGCTGGTGAAAAGCCCGGGTGGTGAAATCCTTTTTCTTTCCAAGGAGAACTACAGCAA
>DATAGL010001070.1:0-7035 GCA_036263755.1 Chitinophagaceae bacterium
CTGAAGGGCAAACCAGCAGGCTTTACGTGCCTGGTCGGGGTAATAACCAAACAGGTACACCAGTATAAATGCATTGACGAACGTATCCAGGAAATAACCATTCGAAGCCGAAGACCCCATCAGCGAATAACCGAAAACCAGCAGTGAAATGAGAAAGTACCATTTGACCGACCGGTTGCTCAGCAGGATGCCGAGCCTGAAATTACGCAGCAGCAACTGCACAAAAAACAGGGCCAGCAGCAGGTAGGTCAGCGGGTGAATCCGGAACAGGGGTCCGCTACCCGGGTCCAGAATGGGATAGCCAAGGGCCATCAGCACATTGGGCCCCAGGTACAGGGCTGCCAGCGACAGGAGCACCGGGATAAAGCTTCTTGTCGGAGAAGCCTGCCGCAGGTAGGCCGTTGCCTCCTCAGGAGGTTCATATGTTGCGTATCGGGACATTAATTCAGGCATTCCAGAAAGGCTTTTGCACGCGAATCACTGTTATTCTGCCGGGCAAGGGCAACGGCCGGTGCGGTAAAGTCGGCGCCGGACTGCAGCTGGCTGATCACTTTTTCCAGTTGCTGAACGTATTCCTCCGGATTATCGGCTCCGTAAACGGGTCCCTGCAGCTGCTCATAATCCGTTAGGTTGCGCTGGTAAATTACCGGAAGGCCAAGCGAAAGGTACTGGTACACTTTATTGTGGTGGATGTACCGGCCGAATTCGTCAATGCTGTCGATCATCAGGCCGACATCCCAGCTGGCCACTTCCTGGGGCAGTTTATTAAAGGGGATCAGTCCCTTATACTCGACATTCGGCATTTTGATGATGCGGTCGAACTGCTGGGCTTCGGGTGAACCCGGGTTCAGTGAATTCCGTCCGGCGAGGATAAACCGGTGACCGCTGAAATGGCGGGCCAGGTGCTCCAGCAGGTTGAGGTCAACCGTTGGGATAAAGTTACCGGCAAAGCCAATGCGGTACGAGGACTTGGGACCTACCTGGCGGCGGCCGGTCGGCACGATGCGCTCGAGGTTCCAGATCTCCGTATCCACGCAGTTCGGCCAGTAATGCACGGAAAGGGAAGGCTTCAGCCGGCCGCCGAAATATTTGGGCATGTAGTCATCCGCCAGGGCTTTGGCCGTGGCAAATACATAGTCCGAGTGGGACAGCATTTTCGAAACGTCGTTCTCCGGTGATCCCATCAGGTGGAAAGGATCCGAAACGGTAAAGATCTTTTTATACTGGCGAAAGAACGGCAGCAGGAAATACTGGTCGGGTTTGGTGAAGCAGATATAGTCGTATCCATGCAGCTGCTCGCTTCCGAACAACAGGTTACACCAGTGATTGATCCGGTTCAATACCGGGTTGCGCAGGAGTTTGCGGGGAATAAAGTAATAGTAAGAGCCCATCTGAACGGATGCGCTGTTCAGTTTCGCGGTTTTCTTTTTCCAGTACGAATACAGGCAAACGGCCCGTGCATTCGGGTTCTGCCGGCCGATGGCCTCGATGGTGGCCCGGCGTGTATGGTTGGGAAAATCACTGGTAGAACAAATGAACAAAATCTTTTGTGGCATGACCTGCACTTTAATACGATTAAAAAATCCAATTACCGTCCGGCAAGCATCAGCTTGAACCGGCCCATGCCTCCGCGTACGACTTTACGCAGCAGGCTTACTTCCCGGCTGGCACGGCGCTTGAATTTGGAAACGGCACTCGTTTCCGGAGAAAGCATTTCGTTGGTATCCACACAGTAAACCGGCTTGCCCGTCAGCTGGAAAATGGTTTCGGCCTGGTGCGGCGCGCTTTCGATGAACAGCTTGGACTGAGGACGCTTTTTGTATTCTTCGGCCTTAAAGGTGGCGGCTGCTCCCATGCGGATGCGGGTAGCCTTATCCGGAAGGTCCAGCATAACCAGCTCATTATAGGTTACACCCTGCTCGGCCAGCCAGGCTTCCGTTTGTGCCCGGTACTTTTCGAGGCGGCTCGTCACCAGAGTGCCGAGTTTGTATTTGGGCAGCAGCCGGGCTTTGGCCGACAGCATGAATTCAATATATTTTTCCCCGTCATCATTCTCATCTTCCGTAGGGTCGATGCAGAGCACGCCATCGATGTCGACACAGGCCTGCTGCAGGATGTGGTTGTCACCGAATATGTTCCATTCGAAAACACGGGGGGCTTCCAGGTACTGGAAAACAAGGTCGGCCATACGCCCCGTTCCCGGGAGTCCGTAAATGGCGCAATAGCTAACCGGCATCTGCACGTTGGCCTGCTTCACCATGTCTTTGGCGAGCTCAATGGCATGGCCGCTGTAGATACTGTCATCCACGATCAGCGCACGGCCCTTGAAGGCCTGTTCGGCCAGCTTCGTCCGTTTGCCGCGCTCGCCGGTACCCAGGAGTTTTCCGGCCAGGAAGCTGTCGATATCGGTGAAGGGCAGGTTCAGGTAGAGAGCCATCAGGTTGGCTGCCAGCAGTCCGCTGCGTGGGATGCCTACCACCAGGGTAACGTCCTTGGGCACCCGGTGCAGTTCTCTTTTTATGTCTTCGCTCAGGTTAGCGATCGATCTGTAATTCATGGTTGAGGGGTATTAAGCGTTTTGGTAATAACAAATCTGCAGTTTCCAACGGGCATCAGGCACGGACCTTTGCCAGTTTTAATTTCACGGATACCAATTGTAACATGCTCCTGATTTCCGACCGTGTTTCCATCAGCAGCATGAGCGTCCAGAGGGCAAGCCCGGTTCCGATCATATTCGGCCAGCCTTTGTAAACGCCGATCCACATCACCACCGACAAAAGGATCTTAGGCACCCAGAACAGCAGCATGCGGTCCAGGGAAAAGCCCAGGCTTTTAAAGTAGATGAAGTACATCAGGTAGCCGATGACAAATACGATATAGAACAGAGCGTAAAAAGCAGCAATGGCTTCCATGGAAATAAAAGCGCCGATAACGATGCCGGCGATCATAAATGCAGCGCAGATCCAGCCACCGAACATCATTTCCCGGTCTTTACCCAGGAGTACCTGCACCGTTCCCAGCGTGGAGGTGATCGTTTGCGTGAGCACCAGCAACCCGAAATAAGGCAGCAGCGCCGCTACAGGCATCCATTTATCGCCCCAGATAAGGTGAATGAATTCAGTCGGGAACATGATAAAAATGAATCCGACCGGCAGGTTCAGGAGAGAAATCACCTTCATGGTAAACATGTATTCCCGGTGAATGTCACCTCCCTGCTTTTTCAGATTCACCAGCGCCGGGAACAGCACCTGGCTGAACACCTGCGTGATGCTGTTCAGGGGAAGCAGCAACAGCGAGTAGGCACGGGAGTAAATACCCAGGTCATGCGCTCCGTACAGCTTACCCACCAGCAGGTTGTCGGCGTTGCGGGCCCAGTAGTTCACCACGTTGAAGCCGATCAGGTTGCCGATGAGGGAGCGGGTGTGATTGAAGGAAAAGCGGATGTTGGCAGCGCGGGTCCACTCCCACCGGTAACGGGCGGCCTTCGAAGTCATCCAGCTCTGGAAGGCGGCCGCCAGCAGCTGCGGCACTACGATGGCCCAAACCTCCCATCCGGCCAGGGCCAGCAGCAGGGTGCAACCGGACAGCAGCAGGGCATGCAGCAGGCGGATCTGGCCCAGGCGGGCAAATGCCATTTTTTTGCGCAGCAGGGCCTGCGGCACAATGGTAAAACTGTTAATGACAAAGAGCAGGGCCAGCGCCATTCCGGGGGCAATAATGGCCGACTGCCCGAAAAACAGGGAGATCGGAAACATCAATACGGCCATCAATGCGCAGAGTACCGCACCGAACAAAAGGGATACATTGGCCAGACCCCGGTGAAAGGTGGCACCATATTCTGATTTTATGACCGCCAGCGAAATCCCGCTGTCGGCAAAAACGGTAATGAAAAGGGAAAAAACCGTGATCAGTCCGACTACGCCATAGCTCTCCGGCTCAATCAGCCGTAAGGTGAAAATGGAGGCCGCAAACTGCACCAGCTGAGACAGGTAGCTGAAGCCGCCGGTTTGGAGGATACGGGTAAAAAAGACGGAGCGGAAAGACATAAACTAAATAAACGTTTCTGAGGCGGCCCGGCAGCACCGGCCTTTGGGCCGGCAGCTGTTGGGCAGCTTTTTTTAGGATTCAATAGGGTTATCACACGGCACTTTCGTGGTAGGTGCGGAGCACCTGGATGTTGCTTCTGGTCAGTTCGGCCACCATGCAGTAGCCCAGTGAGGGAAGCAGCACCTTGATCTTGCGCTGATAGATATCGATCACCTCCGCCTGCTGGTGCAGGGAAGGTCCGTTGAGGACACGAACATGATCCTTCGGGTTTACATCCACGCGCTCGAGGCGTACATCGCGGTACTCCTCCAGGAACTGCTGGATGGCATCGATCTCTTCCTGCTTTACCACCGCGGGCTTGCCCAGCCAGTACACAAAGTTCAGTACACCGGAAATATCGCGGATATACTGGTGGCGGGAAGCATCGGTGTATACAAATACATAGTTCGGAAACAAAGGAACCTCATTCGTTTTCACTCGGTCATAAAGGGAACGGCCAACCTGGTTCAATGGGAAGTAATGTTCAATGTTCCTCTTGCGCAGCAGCTCGGCTACCTTTTTCTCGCATCGGGGTTTCGTGTACAGTACGAACCATTGTTTCTGATCTTGCATACGGTATGTTTAAAGTGTTGCCGCAGGGCCTGGCCTGTTTCGCTAAACGACTGCAGCTCGTTTTCTGGAATCATTTTTCATTCTTTTAAAGCGCACCGTACCAGGTAGCCCGCTTTACAGCGGATGCTTTTCGGTGTTTCGCTTTGGTTATTCTGCAGGTATAGGAAATAAGGCGAGGCTGGCTGCGCCGGTGACAACCGTAAGGGTCACCGGCGCCCACATCCATCAGGCGTTACTGATATCGTTCGGGTCGGTCACTTTTTTCTTGACTACGGAGAGCAGGCGACGGCCGCTTTTCGGGTTTTTCGTATAGCCGTAATCGTAACCGAGGCTGTACTGGTACCGGCTGCTGCCGAAACCGTTCTCTTTGATGCCGTTCAGCACCAGGGCCATATTCTTGAGTTCTTTGATTTTGTTGCCTTCGTCCAGCTTTTGAACGACTGCCCGCGGGGTGTACCCGTGACGGATGATGTACAGGGTGGCATCGCAAAGGGGCGACAGCACGTAGGCATCCGATACGGGATTTACGGGAGAAGTATCGATCAGCACATAATCATATTCCTGCTCCAGGGTGCGCAGCAGTTCCGGCAGGCGCTTATCCAGGATGAGCTCGGAAGGATTGGCAGGGATCGGTCCCGAAGGGATGATGTGCAGGCTGCCATGGCCTTTGATCGGCTGTACGATCGACGCCATGGAAGCATTACCGGCAAGGTAATCCGCCACGCCCACCGTTTGCGGGATATTAAAAATGGTGCTCAGTTTGGGCTTGCAAAGATCCAGCTCCACCAGGACCACTTTCTTTCCAACAAGAGAAAGCGAAATACCCAGGTTAGCCGTAACGAAGCTTTTTCCTTCACCGGAAAGGGTGGATGTGATCAGGATTTTATTCTTCCGCGGAGTGATACCCAGGTAGCCCAGCGAAGTGCGCAGGTGGCGGAACTGTTCGGCAATAAAGGTCCGCTGGCCTTCACCAATAACGATGTCGGTGTTTTCCTTATGCTGAATGATTTCGCCTACGATCGGTGCTTCGGTTGCCTGCTCCACTTCTGCACGGGAGCCTACGGTCATGTTCAGGGCGCCTTTCAGGCTGACAAACAGGATCACGAGGATCAGCGAAATAGCGAGTCCGGTAATATATACCAGCATCGGTTTTGGTGCCACGGGCCAGGAAGCGGTCTCCGCTACGTCCACCACGCGGCTGTCCGGTACGATGGAAGCATGCGAAAGCGCGGTCTCTTCCCGCTTCTGCAGCAGGTAGGTATAAATGCTGTTCTTGATCGACTGCTGGCGGCTGATGTCCAGGAGCTCCCGCTCTTTGGCCGGAAGGGTGGACAGCATGCTCGTATATTTATTGTTGGTGCTCTGCAGGTCGCTGCGGCCGGCCACCATTGTTTTACGCTGGTTGCGGATGTTTTCCAGGATATTCGGTTTGATCTTCTGGATCTGATCCTGGAGGGATAACAGCATGTGGTTGTTTTCCGCAGTGGTTCCTTTCAGACGCTCATACTGCATTTCTGCCTCGTACAGCTTCTCCAGAAGACTGCTCAGTACCGGGTCGGCTACACCCAGGGAGGAAGGTACAATGCCGCCTTTGTTTCCTTTGGCTACCACATACTGCTCCACCTGGTCCAGGGCGGCCAGCTGCATGTTCATTTCACCCATTTTCTGGTCATTCTGTCCCACGCTCTGAAGGAACAGCTGCCCTTGGGTGCTGATGTCCATGATGTTGTTCTTGGATTTATAGCGCTCGATCTGCTTTTCTACAGAATCCAGTTCGTTCACCACCAGCTGCAGGCGGTCTTCCACAAAGGAAAGGGTGTTGGACGCCAGGGAGTGCTTATCGGTAATGGCGGCCTGGTTATAGGCATGCACCCACTGGTTCAGGATGTCTTCGGCACGCTGGGGTACTTCGTCCCGGTAAGTGATGTTCACCACGGTGCTTTGCTTGCTGGTCGGCTTTACTTTCACCGCATCCACCATACCGCGGGCCACATCCCGGACGCGCACCAGGGAAAAATAAAAGGACTCTTCATTCTCCTGCTTTTTGTACCGGGGGTTCAGGACAAAACGCAGCTGGCCGTAAGGGGTTTCCACCCATTTATTGGCCGGATAGGGCTTTCCGCCTGCCACCACATGGCCGGCTTCCACGCTAACCGGGATTTTTTTAACCGGCTCCAGCGAATCGGGCTTGGGTACTTCCACCCAAACCGGGGTTTCCGTATAGGCCGCCTTGTCCGACCAGCCGCCTTCGCGGTAAACCGGTGCGTACAGCCGGAGCTTTTTGACAATTTCCTGAGCCAGGCCGCGGGAACGGATTACTTCAATCTCGTTTTCCACGATTTTTTTGGATCCGAACAGGTTCAGCTGGTCCAGCAT
>DATAGL010001071.1:0-3064 GCA_036263755.1 Chitinophagaceae bacterium
CACCTTATAGTCGTAGGTGAAGGTCCCGAAAGGCTTGGCGTTTTTAGGATCGGTAATGTTGTCGATGGTGCAGGAAACCGGGTACCCGTCGCCATTCAGCTGGTAGGTGTAAATATGATCCCGCTCCTTTGTGGTGCCGCCTTTCAGAACGAGGTACCGCTTGGGCATGTGCTTCCATCCCTTTCCGAAGATGTTCAGGTAAGGATCCAGCTGGGTGTAGCTGTTGTTGATTTTCGCGCGGTTCTGTACCCGTGCTTCCTTGGCAAAGCGGTAATCCATGATCAGGCGGTTGTCCAGCACGTAAGTCGAAGTCCAGTACCATACGCTCACCAGATCCCCGTCCGCATTGTATTCATAGAGGAAACGTTCGCCGGGCTTGAACTTGTTGATCCGCTCGGACAGCCGGCCGAGTGCGTCGTACTTGTATTGATAGATCCGGCCGGTACCGGTGGCATGGAACATGTGTTCCGATTCGTATACGCGCCCGGTGGCGACGTCGGTGTAATACTTGTGTTCTTCGCGCACGGTCATGAAAGGGCCGCCATAGGTTTTTGCCTTGATGGTGTTGAAGCCGTAGTTGTAAATGGTGTAGCGGACCTTCCGGTTGCCTACCCGGGCCAGACGTCCATCGTCATAATAGGCAATGCTGTCGCCGCCAAGGCGGGTGAGCTGGTAGACCTTCGGCGTACCTGATACTACGGATGCATGCCCGCTATCCGGTACGGGTTCTGCCGGCGGCAGTGTTTCTTTTTTGCAGGAGGCAAAAGCCAGGAGGAAGAGGGAAAGGGCAAACTGCCGGATGTTCGTTTTCATGCTTACTGGTTAAGTGTTTTCTAATGTGACGCGAAGAACACGCCACCGGGATGCGGAATCCGCATCCCCTTAACCAGCGGCCGGCGGGGCCCAATAAAAGGAAAACAGGAACAGCTAAGTGGTGGATCCGGAAGCTCCACGGTTTACCAAGGCGCTACTGGCCGTAGCCGTTCCAGTTCACCTTGATCTTGTGTTTTTCCGCATAGACCTTACCGGCGTCCACCAGTTTGCCGTAAAGGACTTCAAAAGTTGCGTCGTACTTCCGGTGCAGGTCCGCGGTCATTGTTTCAATTCGGGCAGGTTCCGCCCCGGTGTCATACAGGCGGGCCAGCTCTTTGTACTCCTTATGGTAAACCGGCAGCGCAAAGGCGTACAGGTCTTTGGCACACTGCAGCATGGTGCGGGTATCCCCGGTTTCCGGCAGATCCTTTATTTTGGCATAGGTCGCTTCCATAAACTGCACCTGCTCTTCCACCACTTCCCTGCGCTGCATCGCCACCGTTTCATTGCTGCCGGCGACGGCTTTTACGGAAGGCATCCGCAGCTCGCGCTCCAGTCCCCCGGCCGTAAAGCCCTGGATCATGTTGGTGTTCAGCACCGCCACGTCAAAATATTTTTCAGGGCTGGCCGGCTGGCAGCCGGAGAGCGTATACAGCAGGATCAGGAGGAGGCAGAAGGAGCGCATGGGGTGATTTTTAAGCAAGTTGCAGGGAAGGACGTCTATAAACCTAATATAGTATACCGAAGCGGGGAAAACAATCGGTGAAGCCGGTGGCAACCGGAACGAACCGGGATGGGTTTCGCGCAGAGCTAAGGAGAAAAGGAGTTAAGGAGGTAATTCTCCGCGTCCTCCTTTCCTCCTTAGCTCTGCGCGAAATCTTAATCCTTTAATCCAACTCCACCGCTACTCCTTCAGCAGCGACCGCAGCGGCACCGGCTCAAATTCCGGCGACGATTCGAACAAGTGCTTCAGGATCGACATATGCCCGTTGCCGAAGAGCACCAAGATGCGGTCCTCGGGCCCCGGCCGGGTTTTCAGGATGTTGTTGAAGATGCGCAGGTTGCGGCTGTACCACCAGACTGCCAGCCGGTCGGGCCCGTTGTTGTTCTGCGTATTGAATCCACCCACCAGGTAATGGCCGTGCATGCGGCGCAGGACCTGGGGCTCGGCCATCAGCAGGAAGGTTTCGAGCAGGGTGTGGTGCAGCTCCAGGGAATCGCCGGTGGTGTAGAGCTTTGCATATGCCTTGTTCCAGCGGGCATCCCGGGCAGCATCAACCGGCGGACTGTCGTTCCAGAGTGAATCGATCAGGGGCAGGCGCGGCTGCAGGTCACCGGCCAGGGTGGTGGCATCCACGGCATAAACTTTCGAATGACCGAGCTCCTTCGCCAGCCGGTAGCCGATCTGGTCGATCTCGTTGCGGCGCAATACATGTTTCCCATCGCGGTAGGCGGCATACAGGGAATCGGTGAAGCGCGGGTTGCGCGATTCAAGGTAAATCCGCGTCGGCCGGAAGCGGGCTACCACATCGAGCAAGGCCCGCATTTCCTTCTGGCGCTGGGGCGACAGCACGTCGATCATCCGGGAAGAGTCCACCTTATGGCCGTCCAGGTTGGGGTAACCGAAGTGGAAAGAACCCAGCAGCAGCACTTTCGTGGGAGGGGGCGCGCCTTCCATCAGGAGGATGTCAGGCGAAAGGTTGTCGGTCTTTTTGGGATCGGGCTGCTGGCCAAAGGCCACCTGCTGGAGCAACAGCAGGAGAAGCAGGACATGGTTTTGGATGCGCATAAAACTTTTTTTCAAAGAAAAGAACCGGGCGGCCGTGGCCGGAAAGGGAATCTGCCAAAGGGCAGGCTTTGTCTGCAAATACGGAATGGTGAATCCCTGCCCGTTCGCAGAGTAAAAGCGGGGGTTTGCAGAGAAAGGAATACCGGGCGGGTACACCGCCCACCGGCAATCCGTAGATTTGGTCATGCGCAAACATGTGCTCCGGCTCCTGCTGCTTTATTTCCTGTTCGAACTCATGCGTAAGGTGGGTTCCGAACTTCCGGAAATGACCCGCGGCCAATGGTCGCTCCAAGAATTTACCGACCGAAACAGCCTGCTGCTGATGGCCAGCAACTTCGTTCTGTTCTTTCTCTATCCCCTGTTTACCTTCCTCATTCTCGACCGGCACTTCCGGCTTCGCAAGCGCCGGGCGCTCCTGCTGATTACCCTCATGATGATCGGGGTGATCTGTTTGCGGTACCT
>DATAGL010001072.1:0-1948 GCA_036263755.1 Chitinophagaceae bacterium
AGTTCGTTCGGCAGCAGGGAAAGCGGCGGTACCTCCAGGAACTCCGTATCCTTTTTACAGCCCGTCTGAAAGGCCAGCAGGCCGATGAGCAATAGCGAGCAGATCTTTTTCATGAGAAATATTTTAGGATGATGCGATTAAAGGGATAAGTTGATGCCTACGTTCAGCACTTTGCTTTGCGGGAATTGCAAGCCGTTGTCGTCCACCACTTCGGGGTCCACGCCATACTCCTTCAGGTTGTCGAACGAGAAGAGGTTGTAGGCGTTCAGGTACACCCGGGCCCTTTGCATTTTCACGCGCTGCAGCAGGCGGGTAGGGATGGAATAACCCAGCTGGATGGTCCGTGCCCGGAGCTGCGTTACGTTGTGCAGCCAGAACGTGGAGTTCCGCCCGTAGTTGCTGTGCCCGTGGCCCATGTTGTAGCGGTTGGCGGGGTACTTGCCGGGCACCCAGGCGCTGTTCGGATCATAAGGATCCACCCGGTGCCAGCGATCGGTGAAGATGGTGTTCAGGTTGCCGTTGTTCTGGAAGGCCCAGCGGGTTTCCCAGTTCTGGAACCAGGTATAGCCGGAGGCACCGGAGAAATCGGCGTTGAAATCAAAATTGCCATAGGCCAGGCTGATGTTCAGGCCGAAGTTGATGTTGGGCTGCTGTCCGTAACCAAAGCCGATCGGGCGTTCGTCGTAACCGTCGATGCGGTTGTCGCCGTTGAGGTCCTTGTACATGAGGTCGCCCGGCATCAGGGTGCGGTTGCCCTGTCCGTCGATATCAATGGGATGGCTGTTGATCTGCTCGTAGGAATTGAACTGGCCGTCCACTTCGAGGCCCCACTCGATACGGGCATACCGATCCTGCCGGCTGTTGCGGTACCGGTCCCAGGAGTTACCGAAGCGCTCCATATACGGATCCAGGAACTTGGAGCGGGTATATGAAAAGTTACCGCCCACGCCGAACCGGATCCTTCCGATCTGGCTGTTGTAGTTCAGGGCCACCTCGTGGCCATACTGGGCATCGCTTTCCAGGTTGGTCATCGGGGAAATGAAACCCAGCTCTCTCGGCTCGAGCACATCGCTCTTGGCAGCCGGCAGCCCGGTGCGCTTGCGGTAGAAATAATCATAAGAGCCGGACAGCTTGCCGCGGAGCAGGCTGAAGTCCATGCCCACGTCCGTGATCTTGGAACGGGTCCAGCTGATGCTCCGGATGGGAACGCCCTGGTCGCGGGATACGGTTACCGGTGTACCGTCGAATACCGCGGTGCCCTGGTTGTACACGTAGCCTTCCAGGTAGGCAAATGGCGGAACGATGGTATTGTTGCCCAGGCGGTCGTCGCCCAGCATGCCGTACGATCCGCGCAGCTTGATGTCGGTAACGATGCGGCTGTTCTCGAACAAGCTGGCGAAGAACGGCTCCTGCGTGATGCGCCAGCCGGCCGATACGCCGGGGAAATAACCCACCCGGTCGTTCGGCGGGAACAGGTACGAGGCGTCGCGGCGGGCCGAGGCCTCCAGGAAGTACCGGTTGGCAAAGCTGTAGGTAAAGCGGCCGACATACCCGATCCGGGTTTCGGTAGCTTCGGCATCGTCGTACCGGTCCATCGTCGGGAAATAAATCAGCGGCAGGTTATTGGAGATCGGGGAGGCATGCAGCCAGTTGCGGCGCCAGTGGTTCTTCAGGCGCTCCGCCACTACGGTGGCCCCGACAGTGTGGTCGCCGAAGGCTTTGTTATAGGAGCCCTGTATCTGCGAAGACGTGTTGATCTGCTTGATCTGTTCCCGCTCGCGCCAGGGGTTCGTACTGCCGCCGGTGGCGCGGTACTCTTCGGGCGAGGTGGCCGTTGCCGGGAAATAGGTATAGGCCTTATACGTATATTCCTGGTTGTTGAGCAGGTTGTCGGCTACATAATAGGAGAACAGGCCCCGCACCGACAGGCCCTCAATACCCGGTATCT
>DATAGL010001073.1:0-9291 GCA_036263755.1 Chitinophagaceae bacterium
AGTTTCCATTCCACCCCGATGGGGACGGACACCTGGAAATAATAGTTCTGCAGCCAGTTGGAGTTGGCGCGGGTGCCGCCGAAATTGCGGTGCTTCGACACGGCTTTGACGGCTTCGGGACGGTACCGGTTATTGAGGGCAATGGTGGCCAGCTCGGGCACGTAGTTGAACGCCTTGATGTCGTACCGGTTAATGTTGAACTGGAGGCCGGTGCGCAGGCGGAACTTCTGGGACAGCGGGTATTTGGCGGCCATGCCGATCTCGAGGCCCATATCGGGCTTGTGGGTTACGGCCTTATTGATGTCGTACAGCGGCGCGATGGTGGACGGTGCGTTCTGCTGCGGCGTGGTGCGGAGGTAGGCCTTGTTATCCGACAGCTTGCGGTAGGAGATCGTAGGCGTTACCTGCAGCTGCCAGGTAAGCTTGCGGCGGGACTTGCGGAACAGGTTGACCACGCTTTCGATCGTCGGCAGGGTTTCCTCTGCCGATAAAGACGGAAGGGCGGGGGCAGGGCTGTTCAGGCTGAGGGCGGGCTGGTGCTCATCCACGGGCTCGATCGTAAAAGAAAGGGCACTGCCGGTTTCGGCCGGGGAAGCCGCGGCTGGTTCGTCAGCACCAGGAAGAACCGCAGCGGTTTCCGGGGCGTCGGTCCCGCTGATCTCCTGCCGGCGGGCAATGGAAGGCGCCGCGGTGATCGGGATGACCCGGGCCGTTGGGCCGGGTTCGTTCATCGGGAAAGAGCGGGGAGCAGCCGGTGCCGGTGCTGATTGTACCGGATGGCGGCGGGCGGAGCTTTTTTCCGGGAGGGCCGGGGCCGGGGTATTTTCTTTCTGGCGGGCGAGTGCGTCCGCTTTTTCGAATTTGGCGTTATCCACCGTGAAGAAGGCAAGAAGGGCTACCGAGCAGGCGAACGAGATAAAACCAACACGAACCCACCTCCGTTTCCGGTCCAGCTGACCGGAGATATTTTCCCAGGCGCGGGGTGAGGGCTGCATGCGCAATCCGTCGGCGTTCTCCTGTAGAAAATGTTCAAACTCCTCGTTGGTAAAATTTCTCTCCATAATCAGTCGGCATTTAGGGATCGGGATTTACTGCCCGCCGGAAGCGGCTATCAACGGTTTTGGTTTGTGCATGATGTTCTTGCGTACCAGGATATCCTCGAGCATGGCCTTGGCCCGCGTGTACTGGCTGCGGCTCGTGCTTTCCTCGATATCCAGCATCTGCCCGATCTCCCGGTGCGAAAAACCTTCAACGGCATACAAGTTTAATACCGTTCTGTAGCCGATAGGCAGCAACCGGATGCATTCCACCACCTGTTTTGCCTGGATGAGGGAGGGAATGGTCTCCTCGCGCGTTTGCAGCGCAGAGGCATGTATCAGGTCGACGCTTTCGTTGAACCGCTTGTTCTTCTTCAGCGAGTTGATACAGGTGTGGACCATGATCCTCCGGATCCAGCCTTCGAATGCTCCGCGGTTCTCAAACGTGTGTATCTGCGAAAACACCTTGATGAACCCTTCCTGGAGCATGTCTTCGGCATCTTCCCTGTTATGGGCATACCGGTAGCAAACAGCCATCATCTTCGCGCTGTACCGCTGGTACAGTTCCCGCTGAGCAACGGCATTGTTGCGTAAACAACCTTGTACTATGGCTTCCTCGGTCATATTTACCTCGTGGTTGCCTACAATTTAGACATTTTTTTTCACGGGGTGCTGCACCGTGATCCCATTTAAAAAGAAAAAAGCGGGAATTTTCCCGCTTTTTTCTTTTATCCGGCCCGTTTCAGAAACGGCCCCGGAGGGCAACGATCAGGTTCCGGCCCGGTGCCGAAAGACCCGAGGCAAAGTACCGGTAGTTGCGGTCCAGGAGGTTCTCCACGCCCAGCTGAAGGCTGGCTCCGGGCAGAAGTTCCAGGGTGGTCTTCAGGTTCAGCGTGTACCACGACGGCATGCCTTCCGGGGTGGCATACGGCGCATTGTCCTCGCCCGAAGGGCTGTAGTCCCCGATCTTTTTCCATCCGTTGAACAGTACATAAGCTTCGGCCTGCACCCGTTGTCCACTGTAGGTCACTGCCGAACGCCCGTACACCGGCGGAATATGATCCAGGGGCACTTCCGATTTGTCGGCACGCCGCTGCCGTCCGTAGGTATAATTCACCGTTCCGCTCCATTGCCAGTCCGGCGTGAAGCTCAGCGTGACGTTGGCGTTGGCGCCGTACAGGAAGGCCCTGTTCACGTTCTGGTTGGCAAAAACGGCGCTGCGGGCACCATTGTATTCCACCGAGTCCTGACCGTTAAGCCGGAAAGGTGCCAGGGCAATGGCGTTGCGGAACAGCGTATAGAAGGCGCTTGCATCCACCCGCGCAATTCCGCGGGTATAGGTGGCCCCGAGGTCGGCATTGTAGGTGAATTCCGGTTTGATGTCCGGGTTGGGCACGATGAGCTGCCGGCTGGCCGAAGCCGATTCAAAGATCCGCGCCAGGTCGTCGATGTTGGGACTGCGGAAGCCGGAGGAGAGTCCGAGCGTGAAGCGCCATTCGGTCTGCGGCAGGTACACGAGGCCTGCATTCCCGGTAACGGCCGTATGCTGCTGGCGGATCTCCGTAAAGGGAAAATTGAAGAACGAATTGTCGCGGATGGCGGAGCGCAGCGATACCGTTTGTACCCGGAGGCCGTCGTTCAGCACCCATTTGCCCCCGCCGAATTTCAGCAGGTGCTGGGCATAGGCGCCGGCAAAATTCATCCGGTTCTCCCCGTTGGGGTAGCGGGTATCCAGGGCTGTTTCCGCACCCGTGAGCAGGTTGCGGCGGAAGGCCACCGACTGCACGTCGTTGAACTGCCCGTCCACACCGAGGGTCAGCTCGTGGGCGCCACGCAGCATCCGTCCGTCTACCGTGAAGGCATACACATCCACGTCCTCGTTTCGGCTGTCGAACCGGTCGTAGCGTCGGTACTCGCGCTGATTCCGGCTTTCCCGGATGTGCTGGTAGCTGGCCTGGGCCCGCAGGTTATCAAAGGGACCGATGCCGGTGCCGGTCAGCTCGTACGCAGCCAGCTCGCGCAGCTGCGGGCCATAGAACCATTCGGCCCAGCGCAGACTGCCGTTGCGGACGTCCTGGAGCCGGTCATACCGCGGCACGTTGGTGGAGTTGGAGTACTGCAGGTTCACCGAATGGCTCCACTTTTCCGAAGGCCGGTACAGGAACTTCTGGGTGATATCCCACTGCCTGTACCCGGAAAACCGCTGCACCCGGTCGTCCGCATTGGTGACGATGCTGTCCACGCCGTTGATCCGGGCGATGTACTCCCTTCTTCGGCCAAAGTCGGGGTACTTCCCCGGATAGTTATCCCCCATGCGCAGGTCGCCGAAGTCGCTGTAGTTATACGACTGCAGCCAGGCAAAACGACGGCCCCCGACGCTGACGTCGGAATGGACGGTGCGCTCGTTGTTGGCGGTGCTGTACCGGGCAAAGGCCGAGCCGCTGACGGCCGTGCTCCCGTTTTCCGAAAGACGGGGCTGCTTGGAGCGGAGCAGCAGCACCCCCCCGAGGGCGTCGCTGCCGTACAGGGTGGATGCCGGCCCGTAGATCACCTCCACGCGCTCCAGCATGTTCTGGTCCACGGTGATCACGTTCTGCAGGTGGCCGGAGCGGTAGATCGCATTGTTCATCCGCACGCCGTCCACCACGATGAGCACGCGGCTGGCCTCGAAGCCCCGCAGCACGGGCGAGGAGCCGCCCTGCTGGCTTTTCTGGACGAACACGTTACCGGTGTTCAGCAGCAGGTCGCCGGTGTTCTGGCTGTTCCACTGGGCGATGCGGTTGGCGGAGATCAGCTCTACTTTCTGTACGATATGCTTTCGCTGCTCGGGAAACTTGCCCGAGTAGATGATGACTTCATCGAGTTTTTTTTCCGGAAGACTGTCCGTCTGGGCATGGGACAGGACCGGCAGGCCGAGCCATAGGCCCAGCCAACGCATTGTTTTCATTGCATTCTTTTAGGTAAGCGAATACGTTGCATCAAAAAGGGAAGAAAGGCGGGCGCAGGGTGGCCGCCGGCCGGGGGGCAGCCAGGGGAAAGGGTATTGAAAGGAGAGAAGGGTATCAACGATCCGCAAGGCCTTCGGCCACCAGTACAGGACGGCTGCGGCCAGTGCCAGGCCCAGGCCCTGGAGGACCAGCAGGAGGCGTAGGAGGAAGGCAGGGCCCCCGGAATGGCTGTGCTTTTGCAGCCAGCCTTCGATCTCCCGTTCCTGTTCGTCCCAGATACCGGTGACCCGCGCCGTGCCCCCGCTGATGGTCAGCGCTGCAACATCGAAAAGCCGGTCGCCGATGCGCAGCTCCTTATCCCGTTTCTCCCAGACGAGGGAGGCGGCCGGCAGTTCCAGGATCACGTGGGCTTCTTCTTCCAGCCGTTCCTTTGCCTGCCACTTCCAGAAGGCCTGGAACGCCTGCAGGCCCAGGACCAGCAGCAGGGGCAGCACCAGCAGACCGGAGAAAAGGAGGGCTGTATGTTTTTTAGGCAGGGGCAAGGGAGGAAAGGTACGGAGGAAGAGGGTTTCGGTTGACAAATTCAAGTGTTCACAAGTTTACAAATCGTGAGCAGGTGACGGGGGCTGCAAACAGCAAACTAACCAACCTTTCAACTTGTAAACTTGTGAACTTGTAAACTCATGAACTATTATGGTTTACGCCGTCAGCACCTCCCCCGACATATCCACCGGTATTGGCAGTTCCATCAGGTGCAGGATGGTGGGAGCAATATCGCCCAGCTTGCCGGGGCGCACGGTGCCTTTCCACTCCCGGTCAATGATGAACAGCGGAACGAGGTTCAGGGTATGGGCCGTATTGGGCGAGCCGTCGGCGTTAACCATAAAATCGGCATTGCCGTGGTCGGCGGTCAGGAACACGGTATAGCCGTTGGCCAGGGCGGCGGTGACCACGCGGTTTACGCAGGCGTCCACGGTTTCCACCGCTTTGATGGCGGCTTCCCAGATACCGGTATGGCCCACCATGTCGGCGTTGGCGTAGTTGAGGCAGACAAAATCCACTTCTCCCTTTTCAATTTCGGGCACAATGGCATCGGTGAGCTCATTCGCACTCATCTCGGGCTGCAGGTCGTAGGTGGCCACCTTGGGGGAAGGCACCAGGATCCGCTGTTCGCCTTCGAAGGGCTTTTCGCGGCCGCCGCTGAAAAAGAAGGTTACGTGCGGGTATTTTTCGGTTTCGGCGATCCGGATCTGCTTTTTCCCGTTCCGTTCCAGCACTTCGCCCAGGGTGTTGTTCAGGTTGTCGTTGTCGAAAATGACGTGTACGTTCTGGAAGGTGGCATCGTACTCGGTCATGGTGGTGTAATGCAGTGCCAGCTTGTGCATCTGCAGGTCGGGGAAGTCGGTCTGGGTCAGCGCCTTCGTGATTTCGCGGCAGCGGTCGGTGCGGAAGTTGAAGCAGATCACGGCATCGCCTTCCCTGATGGTGGCCACCGGGCCGGCGCCGTTGCGGATGATGGTCGGCTTGATGAATTCGTCGGTGATGTTCTGCCCGTATGATTCCCGCACGGCGGCCACCGGGTCGGTATGTTCGGCACCGGTGCCCTTCACGAGGGCGTCCCAAGCCAGTTTTACCCGTTCCCAGCGGTTATCGCGGTCCATGGCATAATAGCGGCCCGACACCGAGGCGATGGTGCCGGTCGATTTCCGGGTATGGGTCTGCAGCTCTTCCATGAAAGAGGCTCCGCTTTTCGGGTCGCAGTCGCGCCCGTCGGTGAAGGCGTGCACATACACTTCCTTCAGGCCTTTCTCCGCACAGATATCGAGCAGGGCTTTCAGGTGGTTGATGTGGGAGTGAACCCCGCCGTCCGAAACCAGGCCCATGAGGTGCAGGGGTTTGCGCTCCGTGAGGGCATATTCGATGGCGCCGAGCAGCTGGGTATTGGCCGCCAGGATGCCTTCGCGGACGGCTACGTTGATGCGCTGCAGCTCCTGGTACACCACGCGGCCCGCGCCCAGGTTCAGGTGGCCTACCTCTGAGTTGCCCATCTGCCCTTCGGGCAGACCAACGGCTTCACCGCAGGTGGTGAGGGTGGTATGGGGGTATTGCCGGTAAAGGCTTTGCACAAAGGGTACGTTGGCATTCTGGATGGCGTCGGCCGTTGAAACCTGGCCCAGGCCCCATCCGTCCATAATGATCAGGATGACTTTTTTTCCCGGCATAAATTGGTATTAAGGCCGCAAAGCTATAAAACGTAAAGGATTTGTTTATTTTAGTCTCCGGACCGGTTGCTCCCGACTATGGCACATTTTTCGATCTTACGGCGCCAAATACCAGCTATATGAAAAAATCTATACTTTTTGCTTCCTTATTCCTGTTCATCCTGGCCAGTGCTTTCCGGCCGATCGCCGGGCTGGACGAAGTCATCCGCTCGCTGAAGGGCGGTAATGCTACGGACCTGGCCCGCTATATCGACGAGCGCGTTGAAATCACCCTTCCCGATAAAAGCAGCAACTACAGCAAGTCGCAGGCAATGGTGATCCTGAAGGACTTTTTCGTGCACAACGGCGTACGCGGCTTCGAAGTGAAACACAAGGGCGATAACGGCGGCAACCAGTTTTGCGTCGGCACCCTGCAAACCCGCTCCGGGAACTACCGGGCGATGGTGTTTATGAAGTCGAAAAACGGCCGGCAGCTCGTCAAAGCAATTTCTTTCCAATCGAACTGATCCACAGGAATACAATCTTTTCGCCCCGCGCTTTGCGGGGCTTTTTATTTTTGCACTATGACGGATTTTATCAGCGGCCTGCACCGGCTCATTGATGCGGCCTGGCAGGAGGATATCGGTTCGGGAGATCATTCCACTTTATGCTGCATCCCGGCCGATGCCCGGGGAAAGGCCGTGCTGAAGATCAAGCAGGCCGGCATTCTGGCCGGCATGGAAGTGGCGCAGGAGATTTTTTGCTATAAAGAGCCGGGAGCGGCCTTCCGGGCGCAGAAAGCCGATGGTGAGGCCATGCAGGCCGGTGAAACGGCATTTGAAGTGGAAGCCCGGGTGCACACCATCCTGCAGTGCGAGCGGCTGGTGCTGAACTGCATGCAGCGGATGAGCGGCATCGCCACCCTTACCCGCACGTATACCGACAAGCTGAAGGGGTACAATACGCGGTTGCTCGACACGCGCAAGACCACGCCGAACTTCCGGCTGCTGGAAAAAGAAGCGGTGCGGATCGGCGGCGGCCTCAATCACCGGTTCGGCCTGTATGATATGATCATGCTGAAGGATAACCATATCGATTACTGCGGCGGCCTGGAAGAAGCCGTGAACCGGGCCCATGCTTATGTGCAGGAAAACCAGCCGGGACTGAAGATTGAAGTGGAAACCCGGTCGCTGGAGGACCTGGAGGTGTTGCTCCGCATCGGGAGGGGCAAAGTCTTCCGCGTGATGCTCGACAATTTCCCGCCCGAAAAAGTGGGAGAGGCGGTACGGCTGATCGGCGGGGTCTTTGAAACCGAGGCCAGCGGAGGCATTGGCCAGGAGAACATTGAAGCCTATGCCGCTGCCGGAGTGGATTATGTTTCTGTCGGCGGGCTGATCCACCAGGCGAGAAGCCTGGACCTGAGCCTGAAGGCGGCGTTTTGATGTACGGTTTACGATGTGTGATGTACGATGTGCGATGGATTCGCCCATGAACATGAAAAGGAAGCGGAAAATGAACGGTCTGACTTGCTTTTCAGAATGGATGACCCGCAATTTATTATTCATCTGCCCATCTGCACATTCACCTATTCCACCCATTCACCTAAAAATTCACTCATTCACCCATTCACTCATTCACTTCGACATGTCCAAGAAAAATAAATCCGACAAGCATGGCTTTGTTTACAGCACCGACCCGAATTTCCGGTTTGAGGAAGAAAGCGGCGGGCCGGCGGAAACACTGCCTCCGGCGCAGCAAAAGCTGAAGATCCGGCTGGAGACAAAGCACCGGGGCGGTAAGGCCGTTACCCTCATACTGGGATTCGTGGGTACGGAAGCCGACCTGGAAGACCTGGGCAAAAAGCTGAAGAATTTTTGCGGTACGGGCGGCTCGGCAAAAGACGGTGAGGTGGTGATCCAGGGCGACCAGCGCGACAAGGTGCTGCAATGGCTGCAGAAGAACGGGTATACGGCCAGTAAAAAAATTTGAGCGTGCATTTCTTCCTCATTCTTTTCGGTGCCGGCCTGGTCGTCGTCGGCGGGGTCCTGCTCTCCATGACCGGCGTATACCTGCTGATGGGCATCCGGCTGGCCCGGACAGCGGCCCGGGAGTCCAGCGTGCTTAAGCGTCGCTCCGCCCTCTGGATGATCGGCCTGTCCTGCACGGCCCTGCTGCTGATCGCCGGGGCCTGGGTCTGGATCGCCCGGCAGCTCTTCTGATCCCGCTTTTCCCGGCCCTTCCTTATCTTGGCGGCAAATCCCGTGGATGCACCCTGCACTGCTCAATGGTCAATGGAAAGGCGTTTACACTTATGGCAACCCCTATTCCTGGAAAGGAAAATCCGAACCGTTTACCCTGGACATCATCTGCTGGGAGGGAATCATTCAGGGCACCTGTGCCGATGTCTATACCCGGCGCTATTTTGACCGGCCCGCGGTTATTGAAGGGGTATATGACGATAACTTTATCTCGTTCATCAAAAAATACCCCGGCCTGCTGACTGTTGATGAAGCGGGCCGCGACCTCGTGCTGCACGACCAGCCTTCCCTTCCCATTCACTACACCGGCGCGCCCTACCGCCGTCTCTTCAGCCGCAGGCTGCGCATGAAGGGCGAATGGTCGCTCACCCAGGCTATCCGGAATGCACAGGGGCAAATGGAATTCTATACCGGTTCCGGAACGTGGCGGATGACTAAAATAAATAACAGATAACGCAGATGAGGCGCTGATGGCGCTGAAAAGCTTCTGCGGGCCGGGAGCCGTTTTACAAGCTTGGTCACATACCATTGTTATCCATGCAGTGCAAACGTACCGTTAAGCGCAGGAAAAGGGAGAAAAAGAAGCCAATGGAATTTATCCATAGATAACGGTTCTGGCACGCCACTACGCTTTGCGGTAAACGAGAATGTCCATCAGCGCATCAGCTGCGTCATCAGCGTTTCATCAGCGCCATCTGTGATTCATCTGTGATTTTAAAGAGAAAGGGCCGGCAGAAGCCGGCCCTTTCAGGTAACCATCCTTTATCCAAAGAATCCTTATTGCTTCACTATTTTCTGCGTCAGTACTTCGGTGCCGAGCTGCGCGCGGAGTACGTACGTACCGGCG
>DATAGL010001074.1:0-1884 GCA_036263755.1 Chitinophagaceae bacterium
GAAGAGCGGGGAAGCCCGTATTTTGTGCAAAAGCGAAAACGTAAACTTCCGCACCTTACTGCACCAGGAGGCGGGCGGTCTGAACCGGAGCGCCGGACGCCTGCACCTGAACGGTATAGGTGCCGGAGGAAAGCCCCCGGAGGTCCAGCGGCAGGGCATTGAAGCCCGCCTGCAGGGAAAGGTCCTGCCGGCGCACCGAGCGGCCCTGGGCATCGGTTACCAGCAGCACGGCGCGGGCAGCGCGGGCACTGCTCAGGTAGAACGTGGCTGCATCGCGGGCCGGGTTGGGCGCCACATAAGCTTCTATGCCCCCTTCTGAAGCCACCACGGCTACCGGGCTGTAATGCACCGAACCGTCTATATCCTCTTCCCGCACCCGGTACCATACCTTACCGCCCGCCGGCGCACCGGCATCGGTCCAGGCATAGACTTTTTCTCCGGAACCTTCCGTAAAGGGCAGGGCAACAATGTCGGTAAAGCGCTGACCTTCGCGGGCCCGTTCCACGACATATTGCCGCACGTCTTCTTCTGCCTCCACTTTCCATTCCACCCGGTTGCCCGCAGCCGTACGCCGCGCCGTCAGGGAAAGGAAATGCACCGGCAGCGTGGAAGTAACCTGCACAGTTACCGGGGCCGTGCTTTCGCAACCGGGACCCGACAGGGAAATGGCTTTCAGGCTCAGGTTATAGGTGCCTACCGACCCGAAAACATACGTGGGATCTACCAGGCTGCCGCCATTGCCGAACCGCGAAGTGGCATAGTTCGTACCCGATCCGTCGACCAATGCATAGAGCATGCCGTTGGCCGAGTTGGTAATGGTGAACGAAGCACTGCTGTTGCGGGGAATGGTTACGGTAGAGGCACTGACGATCGGCGCCGCCGGCGTCGTACAGGAAACCGTGGAGGTGGAAGGACAGCCGGTCCGCTCAGCCGCGTTCGTGGCCTGGGAGGAAACCGTCAGCACACCACCCGGGTAGAGGGTATTGGCGGGAATGGAAACCGACCAGGTGCCTGCATTCACCGGTACGGCCGTGGAGCCGATCTGGACGTCGTCGAGGTACAGGCGGACCGTTCCGGCAAAGGAGGCGGCAATGGTTCCGCTGACACTGGGACTGTTTTCATTGTAGGCGCTGGTAATGGTGGCGCACTCGGTAGTGGCCGGCCGGGCAGGCGCCGTAGCGGAGGAAGTGCTGACCCCGCAGCTACCTGTCTGCGCCTGCGCATAATAGGATTTACCGGAGGCTACGGTATGGGTAAGGCTCCAGGAGCCGGTAGCCGTTACCGGGGTACTGCCCACCAGGGCATTCGCCTCATCGTACACCCGGATCACCGTGCCGGCGGGCGCGCCCGACTTGCCGGTGATGGCGGTAGCCCCTACGATCAGGTTGCCCTGGTTATCGGTATTGATCACCGGTGCGTTCGTAAAGCAGGTGACCACGCGCGTAACCCTCGTGCTGACACAAAGCCCGGTGCCCTGTGCTGAAACCTGCACGGAATCGCCCGTATTCAGGGCCAGGGAAGAAAAGCTGTACGCACCCGAAGCATTGGCCGTGGTCGTGGCCAGCAGCTTCCCGTTGCGGAACAGGCGCAGCAGTGCACTGGCGGGTGCCGTTCCCGAAAAAGCGGTGGTGCTGTTGTACAGGGTGGCCGGTGTGATCGTCGGTGCGGCCGTAACCGTGGTGGTGCCCACGCACACATTTAAATAATCTGATTCGCACTGACCGGTGGCCGTGGCGGTGATCGCATAGGCGCCGGCCGGCACGTCGGTAGCACCGCCGGTACACGGATCCGAGGAGTTCACGTTTACTCCGTCGTAGACCCAGGTGGAATCGGTCGGGTAGGTTACCCGGTACGTAGTGGTGGCATCATCGGCAAACAACGTAT
>DATAGL010001075.1:0-2221 GCA_036263755.1 Chitinophagaceae bacterium
CGAACAAGGAATGTCGATTGAAGAATGAGGAAGGGAGCATACATTGTACATCGTACACCGTACACCGTACATCCCTATCCTTCGATGTGAATGGAAAACACGATCATCCGGCTCTGGATGCGGTCCAGGATGTTGGAGTAATTGAGGTTTAGGTCGCGGCTGTGGATGTTGTTCAGGCCATTGCTGATCTTGATCTCCGGGGAGAGAATGAAGGAAGGAAAATAAAAGTTGAACCCGGCGCCCGCTTCAAGGCCCATGCTGATCTTGTTGATCTTGACCATGTCGTCGGCCTTGCGGGCCTTGGCGTTGGAGGCCAGGTCGTAATCGAGCTTGCCGCCGCCGAGCATATAAACGCGGAAATTTCCGATGCGGTCGGAACGGAATTTCAGTTGCAGGGGAAAAGAAACAATCACCGACTCGATGCGCTTGACAATGCTGTCGCCGAAGTCGCGGTCGGCATACCGCATGCGGTAAAAGAGGTTGCGCTCGGAGAACATCAGCTGCGGGTTGAAGCGCCCTTCGAACCGGTTGGAAAGCCGGGCCGTGGCCACCAGGCCGAGGGTGATGCCGCCGTTGCGCAGCGGTTCGGCCACCAGGATACTGTCCTGCTGCAGGAAGCGCTCGTGGAGTTCGGTCTTGAACGAGCCCTGGTTGATGCCTAAAGTGATCCCGAAATAATAAGGTTTGTTATCGTGTTCTTCGAGGTGCAGTATGCGCTGGGCGGCTGCGGTAAAGGAAAAGGAAAGTACGGTCAGCAGGACAACACACAAACGGGCTATGCTCTTCGATCCGGTTTTCGTCCACGATAAATACAACATATTCCTAAGCTTAGCTGTTTAAAAGAGGTATCGGAAAAGCCGGTACGGTCCAGGATGTCGGTAAATTGTTTCCGGTCCGGGAAAGCCTGCGACGACTCGTTCAGATATTGGTAGGCTTCCTTGTTCTGCTTCATCCATTTGGCCAGGTTCGGCGCAAAGACCGTCATGTAAAACCGGTACAGGGCGCGGAACAGGCCGCTCTTGGGTTTGCTGAACTCCAGCACGATCAGCGGAGCCCCGGGTTTCAGTACCCTCAGGATCTCGGCCAGTCCCTGCTGCAGGTGCTCGAAATTCCGCACACCGAAAGCAACCATACCGGCATCAAACGTTCCGTCGGGAAAATTTATTGTCTCGCTGTCGCCGCTCACCAGCTCAATACGGGTGGTCAGGCCGGCGGATTCCACTTTTTTGCGGCCGATGGCCAGCATCCCTTCCGAGATATCGATGCCCGTGATCCGTTCCGGCTGCAGTATCCGGGCCGCCATCAGGGCCATGTCGCCGGTGCCGGTGGCCACGTCCAGGATGTGCGCCGGCCGGTAGCGGGCCAGCTCGCCGATGGCCTTTTTGCGCCACCCGATGTCGATCCCCGCACTCAGCACCCGGTTCACCAGGTCGTACCGCCCGGCAATGGAGTCAAACATGGCGCTTACCTGCTGCTTTTTGCCCCCTTCCTCGGAAAACGGCTTGATATGGTCGTGCGGAAATTCGGACATGGACGCAAAAGTACGGCGTTTCCCTGCGTCGTTTGCGTTGCGTTTAAGGTTTAAAGTATAAGGTTGGGCCCAACGATGTAAGTTTGCGGTCGTATCAGCGGAGGAACCACAATATGCCATCACTTGAAAACCCGGCCTAAAGGGTGCAGACGCCCTCCTGAAATTTTAAACGTTAAACCTTAAACCCGCCTTCTGGATTCATGGAAATCATCCACTCCGACTACCTCATCTCCTCTCCCTCTGTGGACCAGTGCCCGCCGGCCGACCGGCCCGAGTACGCGTTTATCGGGCGCAGCAACGTAGGGAAATCATCGCTGATCAACATGCTGTGCAACAAGAAGGAGGTGGCAAAAGTATCGGCCTCGCCGGGCAAGACCCAGCTCATCAACCATTTCAAGATCGTTTCCAGCGACCGTACGGAATGGTACCTGGTGGACCTTCCGGGGTACGGCTACGCGAAAGTGTCGCAGCAGCAGCGCAAAAGCTGGCAGAAGATGATCGAAGGATACATTCGGAAACGGGAGAGCCTGGGCACGCTGTTCGTTCTGCTCGACAGCCGGCTGGAACCCCAGCAGAACGACCTGGACTTCATCAATCAGCTTGGGGAATGGCAGGTGCCCTTTGCCCTTGTTTTTACCAAATCAGATAAGATCAACCAGCGCGAAGTGGCTGCTCATGTAAAGCAGTTCC
>DATAGL010001076.1:0-2272 GCA_036263755.1 Chitinophagaceae bacterium
GGAAACAGGAGGCGTATCAATGGTTTGCCGATCCTGAAGACCTGGTCCGCTATGCACAGACAGTAGGCGATTAAGCGTTTGGGCCTGACCTTTCCAAACCACCTTTTCCTAAACAGAACCAAACACAGGGCTTTGCGGAAACAGAAAATTTTTTAAGATGAGTCAATTGATCTGATAGAATTGCCTTTGGTCCGCTGTATAAAAAAACCGCAGGGTGAAATTCCCTGCGGTTATTGATAAGTATGGATCAGCGCCATCAGCTGCAGTTTGGTGCCAATCCTGATCAGAATTTGAAGCCTAAGGTCATCAGGGCATTTCCTACTTTATTTTTCAGCTGGGCACCCTGGTACATGTTGCGGTTGGCGAGCCGGTAAGCAAAATGCACGTCTTTTTCCATCGCATGCACATAAGCGAGGTCGATAAAGAACCCTTTGTTCCGGTAGCCCAGGCCGCCGCTCAGGTTCAGGCGGTTGGCCTTTTCCCCGTTGATGTTCTTGTAGGGGTTCCCGTAAAAGGCCGCTCCCAGCCGGAACATAATGGTGGTGAATTTCAATTCGCCGCCTACCCGGAAATTAAAGGCCCCTTTATAGGCGTTGTCGATCGCACTGTTCAGCGATTTAAAATAAGACCGGGTCACTTCGTCGCCGGCATTTTCTTCGGAAACCTCGTAAGAGGAAGCTTTGTAGTTCACGTATTCCACATCGGCGGTCAGGAAGCCTCTTTGCCGGGTCACGTCTTCGATCTCGCGCAAAACATACGATACAGATCCGATCAGCTTATAGGGGGTGATGTGCAGGTACTGCATTTCTGCCGCCGCGCCGGTAACATCCACATCCGATTGCTCCCAGATGCCCTGGTAATCCTCCGTGTTTACCTTCATGCTGGCCGAGCTCTGGTCGGTCAGCGAATAGACCGTGGGCGTATGGAAGGCGAGGCCGAACCGCAGGAATTCCTGTGGCTTGTAAATGGCGCCCAGCTTCAGGTTGAAACCTACACCACGACTGGTCACTTCTTCATTGAAGATGGCCGCATCAAAATTGTTGTTCTCCGTGGTGGCATCCTCCTCCCGGAAAGCCGATTGGCGGTTAAAATATAAAACCGGGATGCCGATCGTACCGCCCAGCATCCAGCCGTTTTCGCCGGGTTTCGGACCTACGGCCAGTCCGAGCGCAAATTCATTGATACCACCCCGGGTGGTTTGCATCTGTTCCTGAAGCAGTCCGCCGGCACCGGCCAGCGGAGCAGCCAGGCTGCGGAAGTTTTTATTGCCTGCCTGCCAGCCATCGGCGGTATCGATCCAGAAGGTATTGATGGCCAGGGAAGCGCCGAAGGGAAAGTCGGAAGCAGCACTACCGTCGCGAACGTTATTGGCTTCCAGTTCCTCGAGGAAGCGCTGGGAATAGGAGCTCAGGTTATTCCTGCCGCGGTAAAGCACCCGGCCGTTAAAATCGGCCATCCGGTTGAAGGCGATGCTTAATGCGGCATTCCGGTTCCGCTGGCCGTCACCCGAGCCGATCACAAAGCCGGTGGTGCCAAAGGAGAGGTTGTTTTTGGTATCTTTTTCCTGCCGGCCGAAAAAAGTGGATTTTGTTTCCCCGAACCGGAAGTAGGGGGAAATAGTAAGGTCGCCCGTACGGTAAAAGGCGAGGCCGGCCGGGTTGACGAAGGCAGCGGTAATGTCGCCGCCCAGTGAGCCCATGGCACCGCCGATGGCCTGGTTCCGGGCCGTGCCGGACGGTACGGTGTAGGAAAACCGGAGGGCGTCTGCCGGTTCCTGTGCAAAGAGGCTGCCGCTGATCAGGGTAGCAGCGGCCCATCCTTTTATCTTCAGCATATACAAGTATTCGGTTGGGTAAAATGATTCCCTGCTCTCTTGCAACCGCAAAAAAGTGGGAAGGGATTTCCTTTATGAAACAGTTTTAGAAGCGCCGCACCGGTGCGGTACCGCCGGTTCCTTTGCTGCCGGATGAGGAAGATCCGGAAGAAGACGAACCGCTGCTGCTGCTTCCCCGGCTGCCGGAAGTGGTGGTGGTACCGCCGGTAGAGGAAGGCTGGGAGGAACCGGAAGAACCGGATTCACGGAACAGGTCCCGGAGCGAACGGCCCATATCACCCCGCTGCTGGTCGTTGCGGGAAGACTCGTACGTGCGTCCCCTGGAGGGTCCTTTCGGTGTGTTGGAAGGCGTGCCGGGATTGTCGAACACATGAAGATTGGACGTGCGCGGACGGCGGTAAAGCGGGCTGCTCTGGTGTACGATGACTACCGGAGCAT
>DATAGL010001077.1:0-1636 GCA_036263755.1 Chitinophagaceae bacterium
GAACAGGGAAACCATTTCGGGCATGGCGGTCATCTTCACTTTGCGGGCGGCCACTGTTCCGAGCACGCCGCCGACCAGCAGGCCGGCCACGATCCACCCGTAGTTGTGCAGGCGTTCCCCGTTCTCGTTTTCATACAGGAAAATCGTTCCAAGGATCGCCAGCCCCATACCGGCTGCGGCTACGGCATTGCCCCGGCGGGCCGTTTCAGGATGTGCCAGCATTTTCAGTCCGACGATAAAACCAATGGAAGCCAGCAGGTAGAGAAATGCCAGTATGCTAAAACCCATGTCGCGTAATTCAGTTTATGAAGTCCTTTACAGAAAGCCTGCAAGGCAGGGCTTTCATTGCCTATTTATTTCTTTCGTTTGCCTTTAAACATTTCCAGCATCCGGTCGGTTACCACAAAGCCGCCGACCACATTCAGGGTGCCCAGCACCACGGCCAGAAAACCGAGGATCAGTGCGAAATAATTATCCGGCCGCGCTTCCCCCATCACGATGATCGCCCCGATGATCACCACGCCGTGAATGGCGTTGGCGCCGCTCATCAGCGGGGTATGCAAAACCGACGGTACCCGCCCGATGATCTCGATCCCTACAAAAATCATCAGGATCACGATATAAATGGTTTGCTGGTAGGCCGCTACCCATTCGCCAAAATTTTCCATGTGTGTTACTTCAAAGTATGATTTGATAAAACTATTGTCCGGATGGCACTCCTTCTTCCAGGGCCGCCTGCACCCGCGGGTGCCGTACCGCTCCTTCGTGTACCACGCAGGAACCGGCTACGAGGTCATCCTCCCAGTTCAGGTGCAGCGCGCCTTCTTTATCGGTAATGAGCGTCAGGAAATTCAGGATGTTTTTCCCGTACAGCTTGCTGGCGTCGGAAGGCATGGTGGCCGGCAGGTTGGAGTCGCCCACAATGGTCACCCCCCGGTACCGGATCGTCTTCCCGTTTTCGGTGCGTGGGGTATTGCCCCCCGTGGCGGCGGCCAGGTCTATAATCACCGAGCCATTGCGCATACTCTGGAGCATTTCTTCCGTAATCAGTTGAGGTGCCCGCTTGCCGGGGATCTGGGCAGTAGTGATCACGATATCGGCTTTGGCCAGGCTGTCGGCAATGCGCTGCTGCTGCTTGCGGCGGTAGTCTTCCGATTGCTCTACGGCATAGCCGCCGGCTTTCGATGCATCGGCTGCTCCTTCCACTTCAATGAATTTGGCACCCAGACTCATCACTTCCTCTTTTACGGCCGGACGGGTATCGAACACTTCCACCACGGCACCCAGCCGGCGCGCGGTGGCGATCGCCTGGAGGCCGGCCACGCCCGCTCCCAGGATCAGCACCTTGGCCGGTGCTATGGAACCTGCGGCGGTCATGAACATCGGAAGGTAGCGCGGGTACAGGTGCGCTGCGGTAAGCACCGCCTTGTATCCGGAAATGTTTGCCTGCGAGGAAAGCACGTCCATGCTTTGTGCACGCGTGGTGCGGGGCAGCAGGTCAAGGGAGAAGACCGTATCGCCTGCAGCAGTCCATTGCTGTACGTTTTTCGGTTGGTGAAGCGGATGGTATACGCCGATCAGCACGGATGGCCGGGTCCGGGTGACCGAAGGAGCATGAATGGAAAGCAGGAGTTCG
>DATAGL010001078.1:0-2648 GCA_036263755.1 Chitinophagaceae bacterium
TTGAGCAGTTGATCAGTTGAATAGTTGACAAGTGTCATCGTACCGGCGGCTTTTGTTGCACGCAAAGGCGCTAAGATCCGCAAAGACGCAAAGGATATATTGTAACTTGGGTAGCCCCAAAATTGAATCGTACATCGTACATCGTACATCGTACATCGTACATCGTACATCGTACATCGTACATCGTACATCGTACATCGTACATCGTACATCGTACATCGTACACCGTACATCGTAAATAAAAAAGCCGCTCCCGGGAGCGGCTTTTTCAATTATTGTTTCAGCGCTTATCCTAAGGCAACGCGCTTGAATTCGGTTACTTTCAGATCGCCGTCCACGCTCTTCAGGTAATCGCCAACGGTTTTGCCGTTGTCTTTCACGAAGGCCTGTGCGGTCAGCGTGCTTTCCTTGAAGAAGGCATTCAGCTTTCCTTCTGCGATCTTGGACATCATTTCCTCAGGCTTGCCGGCCATCTTGGGATCCTGACGCATTTGCTCCAGAATGATTTCGCGCTCGCGGGTAACCACGTCGGCAGGAACCGAGTTGGCGTCCACGGCTACGGGATTCATGGCTGCGATCTGCATGGCCACGTCTCTTCCGGCTTCGCCGGCATCCTTGCTGAAGCCTACCAGCACACCCAGGCGATAAGCGCCGTGGATGTAAGCGGCTACGTAAGGGGCTTCCACGCGCTCGAAGCGGGCAATGCCGATCTTCTCGCCGATGGAGGCCAGCTTGTCGTTGATCAGGTCCGATACTTTGGAGCCGTTCACGCTCACTTCATTCAGCTCTTCAGTGCTCTTCACGTTGTTGGACACCGCCGCTTCAGCGATGCTCTGGGCGAAGGCCACGAAATCAGCGTTCTTCGATACGAAGTCTGTTTCGCAGGCGATCGTAACGATAAAGCCGGTCTTGTTGTCGGCGGTGGTTTTGGCGATCACCACACCTTCCTTCGCTTCGCGGTCGCTGCGCTTGGCCGCTACCTTCTGGCCCTGCTTGCGCAGCCAGTCGATGGCCGCTTCAAAGTCGCCGCCGGTTTCGGTCAGGGCCTTGCGGCAATCCATCATGCCGGCGCCGGTTGCCTGACGCAGTTTATTGATATCCTGAGCTGTAATCTGTGCTGTAGACATAACTATCGAGTTGAGAATTAGTTAATGGAGAATGGAGAATATACCCGGGGGCACGTTCTCCATTCTTTTATTTCCTTGAATGCAATCCACGATTGACGAACAGGCTTACTCACTGACGATTCACTCATTCATCTATTCACCTATTCACTGCGCGCTTAGCGACGGCCACCCGGACGGAAGCCGCCACCACCGCCACCGCGGTTGGCACCACCCGAACGTCCGCGTCCGCCACCCTGGCCGGCACCGGCTCCGGTACCACCGCCACCACCGGGTCCACGGCTCTGCCCGCCACGGCCACCACGGCCGCCGCGTCCGCCTTCAGCCTGGGCCTCGGCTTCGAGACGGGCTGCGCGCTTTTCATTCTCCTGGTCATTGGCTGCATCATCGCCTTCTTCGTCTTTGGCAGCCTGGCGCTCGGCCAGACCTTCCGCGATGGCGGCGGTGATGTAGTTGGTTACGATCGCGATCGACTTGGTAGCGTCGTCGTTGGCGGGGATGGGGAAATCCACGCGGTTGGGATCGCAGTTGGTATCCACCACGCCGAAGGTGGTGATGCCCAGGCGCTTCGCTTCCGCCAGGCCGATGTGCTCATGGCCGATGTCCACGATGAACAGGGCTGCGGGCACGCGTCCGAGCTGGGCGATACCGCCAAGCACTTTTTCCATTTTCTCTTTATCGCGGCTCAGTGTCAGGCGCTCTTTCTTGGTGATGGAGTCGAACGTGCCGTCGGTCAGCATCTTGTCAATGCTCTGCATCTTCTTCACGCTCTTGCGCACCGTGTTGAAGTTGGTCAGCATGCCACCCAGCCAGCGCTCGGTAACATACGGCATGTTCACGCGCTGGGCGCATTCGGTAACGATGTCTTTTGCCTGCTTCTTGGTGCCGACGAAAAGGATCTTTTTACCGCTGCGGGCGATCTGCTTCAGGGCAGCTGCCGCTTCCTGCAGCGACTCGGTTGTTTTATTGAGGTCGATGATGTGAATGCCTTTCTTCTCAGCGAAGATGTAAGGCAGCATCTTGGGATTCCACTTCTTCTTCAGGTGGCCGAAATGAACACCCGCTTCGAGTAATTGCTGTTGTAAGGAAGTGTTTTGTTCCATTTTTCTTATTTGAAGGAGTTTGTGTTGAGTTAAGCTGCAAGCTTCAAGCGGCAAGCTGCAAGTATAAAGGCTTGTCGCTTGGGGCTTGCAGCTTGTGGCTCCATTTATCGTTTCGAGAACTGGAAGCTTCTGCGGGCTTTCTTCTTACCGAATTTCTTCCGTTCAACCGAGCGGGGATCCCGCTTCAGCAGTCCGGCCGCTTTCAGGGCGGGGCGCAGCTCGGCGTTCACTTCCACCAGAGCGCGGGCGATGCCCAGCATGGCGGCTTCGGCCTGGCCTTTCAGACCACCGCCGGCAGCGTTGATCTTCACGTCGAACTTGTCGGCGGCTTCTACGGTTTTCAGCGGGCGCTCTACCTGGTTTTGCAGGTACACCAGCGGGAAATAAGCTTTGTAGTCTTTATCGTTTACGGTGATGGTAC
>DATAGL010001079.1:0-2583 GCA_036263755.1 Chitinophagaceae bacterium
CGGTACATCCTGCCGTTGTATCGCTTGTTAAACACGATGTAGGTCTGCCGGACCTCCCGGGTCCTGTAGTTGCGGTTGGCGTCGTAGAGTGCATCCACCATCTCCGTCCGGGAAGGGAGGCCCTCACTCATCACTTCCTGCCGGTAGGTTCGGCTGCGCACTTCCGCCTCCTCCGGCGGAATGATTACCTTGTCCCCCGTACGCTTAAGCGCTTCGATCAGGGCCAGCCGGGTCCTGCTGCTTCCGGCCTGCTGGTCACCCTTCCTAAGCAGCCGGAACCGGACATAGAAATATGCTCCGGCGACCAGGGCACACAGGCTGAGGACAAACCAGAGTTCCTGCAGCGGGATGGCCGTGCCCCGGTAGCTTAAAAAAAAGACGAAGCCCGGCCCTCCGGCCCCCAGTAAGCTATATGCCAAAATCCTGTTCATTGCATTGGAAGGAAAAGTTCGCGACGTTGCCTCCGGAAGTCATTTCCTGCACAAAGATTTCATTTATTCCCGAAGTGCACAACAGGCCGGAGCCAGGGGTTTGTCCCGCGCCGGGACTTCTCCGCTGTTCAGGACCCGTTTTCGATGGCAAGGTCATGTATCCGATCGATTTTCGGCAGGAACGGTTGTATTTGTACGCCCATACGCTTCCAGCCAGGCCTGCTCCTGAGCAGAAACGGCTCTATCCGGGGAATGATGGGCGTATTTGGTTATTTCATCCAGACAGCGCTGTTTCAATATAGAGTCAGGCTGCCCGTATTCCACTATTAAATGGGCCGTCCAGAGCTGAACATAATAATGTCCCTCCATCAGGTAGCCGGCAAACCGGTCCAGTTCGTTATGATCTATATACAGCTTAGCGATCTGCACCAGCTTTTGATACCCCTCCTTGTTTTTACGGTTGCCGTCTGCCAGCCGGATGCCCGTCCTGAAGTTTTCCCTGCAGCAATAGAGGTAGGACGCATTCTTTTCGATCTGCCCGATGGTCATCACATGTAGTTTAAAGAGCGGGTGCTTTTAAAAGGTCGTTTTATAAAGTTAATCGGCCGGTCCTTATTATCCTGTGCGGCAGACCGCTGAAACAACCATCCTTTTATCTTACTCCTCCCTTTTCAACGTCTTCCCCTTCAGCAGGATGTTCAGGGTCACCTGTCCCTGTGAGCGCTGCAGCGGTTTGAAGTCCCGGTTCCGGATGGTGGGTATGTTCAACCCGGCCGACAATTTGAACGGATAGAGGCCGACGCCTATTTCCGGCCGGATCTTGAAATTCCCCTGGTCAAAATCCGTATAGTACACCCCGCCGAGCCCCAGGACAAAGCACCAGGCCTGCGCCCAGGCGCTGTACTTGAAGCCGTAAATGGGCTTGGCCTCCGGGGCCACTTCCAGGGAGAAGCCATGCGTAAGAGTAGTGGCCGGATGGTGTCCGCCAAAAGCGGTGCGGGTCCGGTGCAGGCCGATCTCGAAATACTTCCGGCTGTATTCCTTGCCATTGGTTCCATATGCCTGTTGCAGGCTTCCGCCTATAAGGAGCTTCAGGGCCGTCTCCCGGTAGGGCCGGCGGAACTCCCGGTAGGGCCGGCGGAACTCCCGGTACGGGCCGGCCGCGGTGTCCCCCTGCGCAAAGCAGGGAACCGAAAGAGTCAGAAGGAGGATGGCGGTCGCAAGGGGAAGCCGTTTCATAATTGCTGCGTATACCGGAACGGGTGCCTCCGGGGACATGGGGTTATGTTTTTTTGAATGTTGCCGTCTGCTGTTGCTGTTTGTTTTACTATGCCTGATCCCTGTAATTCACCCACCTGCCGGGGGCTGTTACCGGGTCCTGAACGACACCTCCAGCGGCTTCAGGGCATAGCCCCGGGCGGAACGGAAGCTCCGGTCTGTGATGCGAAATTCGTATTCCCGGCCCGGCTTCAGGTCCAGCTTCAGCGTAAACGATAAGCCGTCCTCCGAAAACCCGCCGATGCCTGCTATCGGGTTATAGTCCTTACCCCGCTTGCCGTAACTGAGGGAAAAGCTACCGGCCTGCATCGGTTCGGAGAAAACAATCCGCAGTTCTTTAACGGACGCATCCACCCCCGTATCGCCCTGCGCAAAGGGCTCCAGGCGCACCACAAAAGGCCTGCGGGATTCATACAGCCGTATAAGTTCGTTTTTATGGAGGGGTTCCCCATAATAGCCCGACCGCTCCAGGAAGCCTTCCACAGCAGCCGTATCGGAATAATTCAGCTCGATGATTTCCTGTACCGCCTTTTGCTGATCCGGAGCATTCCGGTAGTATGCCTGGCAAATGGCATAACCCATGAAATAGCCCAGGTCGGCTACCGTTTTTGCGCTGGATCCGTTGTAGAGCCAGTTACCGTAGGCAGCGGTAAACAACTCCAGCTTAAAGGCCTCTTTCAGTTCGTTTTCATGCGCCCGGCCGTATTGAAGGTAATGGTTCTGCAAAGGCCGGCCCACAACCAGCTCGGTAATAAAGTCGCAGGCTCCTTCCTTAATGGCCTGCCCCAGCAGGTTTTCCGGCTCGCCTTTTTGTTGGGTATGGATGTATTCATGGATGTTCAGGGGCACGATATTGCCGGTTTCCTGGCTTTTG
>DATAGL010001080.1:0-23225 GCA_036263755.1 Chitinophagaceae bacterium
CGGCCCTTTTTCAACAAGCAGGCCTATGGCGAAGACCCGATCCGCAACACGATGTTCGGCCTCGACTTCGACTACCGCAACGATATCCCCCGCCTGTCGCGCTGGCTCGACAAGCTGCCGTTCTATTCCACCAAAACGGTGTCCACGATCACTGCCTACGGCGAGGCGGCCATGCTGAAGCCGGGCCATGCCCCGCAGATCGGAAAAGGCGGCGAGGGCGTGATCTACATCGATGACTTTGAAGGCACGCGCTCCTCCCTGGACCTGCGCTTCCCGCTGATCTCCTGGAACCTGGCTTCCGTGCCCCAGAATGCACCCGATGCCAATAATAATATCCTGTTTCCCGAGGCCGACCTGCAAAACGACGTGGCCTCCGGTTTCAACCGGGCCCGCCTTGCCTGGTACAATATCGAGCCTGTACTGCAGGAACGCCGCAATTCCAATAACCCGCTGCGCTCTGATGCCGAAGAGCTGTCGCGTCCCGAAACGCGGCAGGTGCTGCAGGAAGAGATCTTCCCCCAGCGCACCGCCGACATCGGCCAGGGCCTGCTCACCACTTTCGACCTCGCTTATTACCCGCGCGAAAAGGGACCGTATAACTATGAGGCGCGTCCCGGCCGCATCAACGAGCGGGGCCAGTTCCTCAACCCCCGGGGCGCCTGGGGCGGCATCATGCGCAACATTGACCAGACCGATTTCGAGACCAGCAACATCGAATTCATTGAATTCTGGGTGCAGGATCCGTTTATTTCGGGAAGGAACCCGGCCGGCGGCGAGCTGTATTTCAACCTCGGCAACATTTCCGAAGACGTGCTGCGCGACGGCAAGCGCCTGTATGAAAACGGCCTGCCCACCCCGCAGATCAATGCGCCGGTAGACAACACCGTGTGGGGCCGTGTACCCCGCAACCCCATCCAGGTAACCAATGCCTTCTCCAACGACCCGGGCGACCGTCCGTTCCAGGACGTAGGCTTCGACGGTTTGACCGATACGGCGGAGCGCAGTGAGTTCAATCCCTACCTCGAAGCGCTGCGCAACAACTTCGGCCAGTTCTCGCCCGTGTACCAGAGCGCCACGATCGACCCTTCGAACGATAACTTCCGCGGCTACCGCGATGCGTTTTACGATAAGGAGCGCTCCGGCATCCTCGCCCGTTATAAAGTGATCAACAACCCGCACGGCAACTCGCCCGTGGCCACGGAAAGCGACCAGTTCTCCTCGGCCTTCACCCTGTACCCCGACCAGGAAGAGCTGAACCGCGACAACACACTGAACGAGGTGGAGGAGTATTTCCAGTACCGCGTGGAAATGAAGCCGGACATGCAGGTGGGTTCCAATTACATTACCGACAAGCGTACAGTAAACGTGCGCCTGGCCAACGGACGCAACCGCGACGAGACCTGGTACCTGTTCCGCATCCCTATTAAAGATTACCAGGCCAAAGTGGGCAATATCCCCGACTTTAAATCGATCCGCTTTATCCGGATGTTCATGACCGGCTTTGAGGATACGGCCGTGCTGCGCTTCGGCAAGCTGGAGCTCATCCGCAACCAGTGGCGTAAATTCAACTACGAGACCGATACTACCGGCATCTATACACCGCTGCCGGCCAACGATCCCACGCAGGTGGACATCCTGGCCGTGAACGTGGAAGAGAACGACCAGCGCCAGCCCGTTGCCTACGTGAAGCCTCCTGGCATCCAGCGCCAGGAGCAGCTGTCCAACAACAACATCCAGCTGCTGCAGAACGAGCAGTCGCTTTCGCTGCGGGTGGCCAACCTCGGAAAGGGTGAAGCCCGCGGGGTGTTCAAGACCATGAACCTCGACCTGCGCCAGTTCGGCCGCCTGTCGATGTTCATGCACGCCGAAAGCATCAAAAGCGACGGCGACGTACGGGACGGTGACCTGAATGCCGTGATCCGGATCGGTAACGACTTTGTATCAAACTATTACGAGATCAGGATCCCGCTGAAGATGACCCGCTGGGGCACCCGCGACTCACTGGCCATCTGGCCCCAGGAAAACAACCTCGACTTCGACCTGGAATTCCTGACCGGTATGAAATCGCGGCGCAACGGCAGCGGCGCCCGTCCTTCGGAATACTACCGCGAAACAGCGGACGGAAAATCCTTCGCCATCCTCGGTAACCCGAACCTGGGTGAGGTGCGGGGCATGCTGCTGGCCGTGGAGAACGCCAACCATGCCAATGCCTGGAGCGAAGTGTGGTTCAACGAACTGCGCCTTTCCCGCCTGGATGAAAAAGGCGGCTGGGCCGCCATCGGCAGGGTAGACCTCCGGCTGGCCGACCTGGGTAACCTGAGCTTTACCGGCAGCGCCCGCAGCCGCGGCTTCGGTACGCTGGAGCAGCGGGTGAATGAACGCAGCCGCGAGGACTTCAAGCAGTTCGACGTCAGCGCGAACCTCGACCTGGGCAAGCTGCTGCCCAAAGGAGCGGCCCTGCAGGTACCGGTCTATGCCGGCGTCAGCAAGACCACCTCCGCACCGGAATACGATCCTTACGACCTGGACATCCGCCTGACCGACAAGCTGCGCAACGCGAAGTCGGACCAGCGCGATTCGATCCGGCGCGATGCAGTAGACGAGCTCACCATCAAAACGGTGAACTTCACCAATGTGAAGAAGAACCGTACCAGCACCAAGCCGGCACAGCCCTGGGATATATCCAACCTCGATTTCAACTATTCCTATATTGAACAGGAGCGGACCAACCCGATCATTGAAAGTGAGGCCGTAAAGCGGACGCGCGGAGCAATAGGCTATAATTATACACCGCAGCAGCGCTTCGTGGAGCCGCTGCGGAAACTGATCCGGTCCAAATCGCCCTGGCTGGCCCTGATCCGCGACTTCAACTTCAACTACAAGCCTTCGCTGGTATCGGTGAAAGCCGACGTGTTCCGCCAGTTCGGCTCGTTGCGCTCGCGCAACGTGGGCGGCGGTCCGTTCAAGCTGCCGGAGACCTACGATAAGTTCTTCTACTTCGACCGGTACTACAGCATGCGCTGGGACCTGACCCGTTCCATCACGATGGACTTCAATGCCGTGAACAATGCCCGGATCGATGAACCGTTCGGGAGGCTCGATACCAAGGCAAAGAAGGATTCGGTAAAAAATAACCTTTTCAAGGGCGGACGGAACACGCATTATCACCATGATGTGACCTTCTCGTACAACCTGCCCACGGCCAAGCTGCCGCTGCTGGACTGGACCACGATACGCGCCTCCTATACGGCGAAGTACGACTGGATCGCCGCTTCGCTGCTCACCCGCAACCTCGGCAACACGCTGACCAACGGGCAGACCCGCAACCTGACCGGCGAATTCAATTTCGACCAGCTGTACCAGAAGTCGCGTTTCCTGCGGGCTGTGTACGCGGACCCGGCCGCCGCTCCGCCCGAGCAGGCAGATCCCGGTATGGCCCCGAAAACGGATTCCGCACAAAAGGGCAGGCGTCCGCGTGATCCCAACGCCCTGCCCCAGATCGGCAAGGTGCCGAAATTCTTCCTGCGGATGGCCACATCGGTCAAGCGGATCGGTGTACAGTATACCGAGGACCTCGGTACCCTGTTACCGGGCTATATGGACAGTACCAAGGTGCTGGGCATGAACCCGGGTCGCCGCAACGGGCTGGGCTGGGGCTATGTGTTTGGCTACCAGCCGGACACGGCGGACATCAACGGGCTCGGCAACCGGGGCCTGCTCACTTCGGACTCCCTGTTCAACGCGCTTATTCAGCAACGCTATAACCAGCGCCTGAGCATCACCGCGCAGATCAGCCCCATCCGCGACCTGAACATTGATGTTACGGTAGAACGCACGTTTGACAAGCAGTACTCCGAACTCTATAAGGATACGGGTAATGCTTCGGGCCTGCGCCGGTTCAATCCCTATGCAACCGGCTCCTTCTCGATGTCGTTTATTTCCTACCAGACGTTGTTCGGCCGGTTCAACCCGAACGAAGTGTCCGAGACCTTCCGGCAGTTCGAAGCCAACCGCGCCCTGCTGTCGCAACGGCTCGGCAAGCTCAGCGGCTACGCCCCCGATGACCCGGCCGCCGATGGTTTCGTGGAAGGCTACGGAAGATATGCGCAGGATGTGCTGATCCCGGCCTTTATCTCGGCTTACACGGACAAGGATCCGCTGACCGTGGGCCTGGTGCGCAACTCGAACCCGAACCTCCGGGCCAATCCGTTCTCGCGGATGCTGCCCCGGCCGAACTGGAACATTACCTACACCGGTCTGTCGCAGATGAAAGGCATGGAGCGCATCTTCTCGAACTTCACCGTGCGGCACGGCTATACGAGCCAGCTGAGCATGAACTCCTTTACCACGGCGCTCCTGTTCTCCGATCCGTTCCGTGTGGGCTACCCGGCTTTCCGCGATACGCTCACCGGCAACTACGTTCCGTACTTCCTGGTGCCAAACATCACGATCTCCGAGCAGTTCAGCCCGCTGGCCGAGGTGGATATGACCTTTACCAACCAGCTCTCGGCCCGCTTTGAATACCGCAAGAGCCGTACGCTGAGCCTCAGCTTGGTGGATTACCAGCTGGCCGAAAACCGCTCCACCGAATACACCATCGGCATGAACTGGCGCAAGCGCGGCGTGCCGATCCTGCAGAACCTCCGCATCGGCAAAAAGGGCAAGAAGCTGGATAACGATGTCACCTTCCGGTTCGACTTCAGCCTGCGCGATGACGCAACGGCCAATTCGAAGCTGGACCAGAATACGGCCTTCGGTACCGGCGGTCAGAAAGTGGTGCGGATCGCCCCGGCCATCGACTACGTGCTGAACAACCGGATCAACGTAAAGCTGTTCTACGAGCAGAACCGGGTGATCCCGAAGGTGGCGACGTCGGCCCCGATTACCAATACCCGGGCAGGTGCGCAGATCCGGATCTCGCTGGCGCAATAAACGGAATCACGATGATCGATTTACAGAACAGGAGGCACCTTTGCTTCCTGTTTTTATTCCAGCCGGATCGGGAGCCTTTCAGCAGCCGGGTAAGCGGCCGTTGCCCAGCTACAAGCTGATAGGGTTTTCGTGTTCTACTATTCTTTTGCGGAACGGTTTCCCGGTTGAACAGAATGGCGTAAGATTTGGTAAGGGAGGGGCATGAAAAAGCTCATCAGCGGCTGGCTGACCCTTTGCCTGTGCACGGGATGCGGTGAGGCGGGCAAAGGAAAGCCTGCCACCGGGGACCCGACGCCATCCGGTACCGACAGCGGCCGTTCGTCCATGGAGGAGCGCGTGTCGGGGCAGACCGTTCCACCCCGGACACCCAGCGCCTGCGGCCGGAAGTTTTCACGAAAGTGCCCAAAGAAATCCAGGGCTGCAGCGGCGTGTATGCTGCGGATGAGCCGGCCCTTGACAAAGGGCGCTACCTGTTTGTTTCCGACCTGCAACGGGCGGGGTATCTCCGACTGAAAGGGGTGGCTGTTCCTATGGCGCTCGTCAGCAGTGCAGACGAAGGCCGCGACCGGACCTACCGGTCCGACTCCATTGAAGTGCGCCTGAAAATGGGACCGCCCAGGGTGCTGGGGGATGAAGTCTGGCGGAACAAAGGCATGCTGTATATCCGGGTCGGCAACCGGGCGGACTCGGTAGCTGTTGCTGGCGAGGAGGGATGCTAGGGGGAAGCAGGAATTGGGGGTTGGGAATTGGGAATTGGGTTTGAAGCTAATCAGACCAATGCGCTATGCAGGGAAAGATGTAAAAGTAAGTTTAGTAACAAAGAAAGATTTGACAGGATGGATGGCAGAAAGCAGTATCCAAAATTGAGCTCATCCTGCCATTCTGTTTTCCCTCCGGTCCATCCGCGGTTTTATTTACGCACTTTTTTCAGCAGCATCACGTATCCGCACAGGCCTTTCTTCTTTTTCTTGTTCACCTGTACCGGCTTCATCATATGGAACTCGGAGAACTGGGGGATATAAGAGTAGGAAATGATGTTGCCGTCGATGTCGCCCCACATCTTTTTTTGATACACGACCTGTTTTTCGTTCCAGTCGTACATGCGCACCTCATACAGCCGGGAGGAAATATCCCCGATAAAAACGAACTGGTACCAGGAGCCCTGTTGCAGCGGAACGACAACCGGCATTTCGTATTCACTTTCCATCATGATGGAGGCTTCACGGAACACTTCAAATCCGTCGCGGGCAAAAAGCTGTTTCAGGGAATCCACCTGCTTCATAATGAGCTCATCGGTGCAGGGCTGCTGCCGGATGACTTCCTGGGCGGAAAGAGCCGGGGAAAGGGCCAGGAGGAGGATAAAGGAATACAGGATTTTTTTCATGGAATATACGGTTATTGGCGGCTGAACTAAAGTAGGTAAAAAGCGCCGAGGTTTTTCTAATTAAAACCGGGTTTTTTCCGCATTAAGTAAATGTCCCTAGCAGTTGTACGCCTTCCGGGCATAGGGATTTCCAGGTCCGGCCACCGCTTTTTACCTGCCAATAAAATACCGGGAATTGTTAATCCGGCCGGGCCGGTGTTAGTTTTTTGTCAAACCGCCGGCTTATTTCTTATGGAAGAGGTAGGCATTGGCCTGCTGGGTGGGCATCACCACCAGGTCGCTGATGCATACATGCGGCGGCTGCTCGATGGCAAACAGCACAATGGAGGCGATGTCTTCGGCCTGCAGGGGTGTAAAGCCTTCATATACTTTTTGGGCGGCAGCGGCATCTCCTTTAAAGCGCACGAGGGAAAACTCCGTTTCTGCCGCCCCGGGGTGGATGGCCGTCACCCGGATGTTGTGGGCCAGGAGGTCGATGCGCATGGCCTGGCTGAGGGCGTCCACGGCATGCTTGGTGGCGCAGTATACATTGCCGCGCTCATAGACTTCCTTCCCCGCAATGGACCCGATGTTGATGATCATGCCCCGGCTGCGCCGGATCATGGCCGGCACTACGGCACGGGTCACGTACAGGACGCCCTTCAGGTTCGTATCGATCATGGTTTCCCAATCGTCGAGGCGGGCATCGGGAAAAAGGTCCCGGCCGGCGGCCAGGCCGGCATTGTTCACCAGCACATCCACGTCCTGCCATTCGGATGGCAGGCTTTCCACCGCCCGGAACACCGCCTCGCGGTCCTGAACATCAAAAGGCAGCAGGAAAGTGGAAGTTCCGTGCGCTTCGTGCAGTTCCGCCGCCAGCTTCTGCAGGCGTTCTGCGCGCCGGCCGTTAAGGATCAGACGATAGCCTTTGGCAGCACAGCGGCGGGCGCAGGCAGCGCCGAACCCGGAGGTGGCGCCGGTAATGAATACGATCGGTTCCATAATGAAAATGGGCACGAAGATAAGCCGGCCGCCGTTAGCGGATGAGGGTCACGGTGCCTTTGGAAAAATAGGGTTTGCCCAGGTAGTCAACGGCTTTTACCAGCCATACGAAGGTGCCGGAGCCCTGATCCTTCCCGTTGATCCGGCCGTCCCAGCCATGCCCGTTCACAGTGGTGCTGAACACGAGCTCACCCCAGCGGTTGTACACCCGGAAATACTCGATCCGGCTCATGCCGACGGCAATGGGGTAGAAGCGGTCGTTGCGGCTGTCGCCGTTCGGGGTGAAGCCGGTAGGCACGAATACGGAAGGCTGGGTCTTGAAGATCCGGACCTTTACACGGGCCGAGTCGGTACAGGTAAAAATATCGGAGATGCGTACCGTATAGGTAATGGAATCATAGCTGCCATTGTACATGCCTACGGGATTCGGGATCTCGTCGTCGCTCAGGTCCGTAGCCGGCGTCCAGCGGTAAAACTCACCGCCCGTGGCCCGCAGTTGCAGGGGCTGACCCACCACCACCGCCGTATCGTTGCCGGCAGATACCTGCATCGGTCCACGAACCGTGACCGTGATCGTGTCGAAGGCCGGCTTGGGGCAAACGTTCGGGTTACCCTGCTCGCGCCAGGCGGTCAGCACGTAGGTCTGGCTGCGTGTCATCGGCGCCAGCCTCGGGTGCAGCGACTGGGGGTTGTCCATGCCTGCCGATGGGCTCCAGATAAAGCGGGCACCATCCACTTCGGCGTGGAGCTGTGCCGGCGTATTGTAACAGATCGTGGTATCGGGACTGATGCGCACCGACGGATAGGGCGAAGTGCGCACCCGCACCACATCTTCCGCAAAGCATTTGCCGATGGTGGCGCGCACGGTGAACAGCGTGGTATTCACTACGCGGGCAAGGGTGTTGGGAGCCGTGGCGTCTTCGATCTCCGCCGGTGTACTGGCCGTCCACTGGTACTGAAGTCCGTCCCCCTGGGCGCGCAGCCGAAGGCCGTCGGTGGCGCAGATAAGCGTATCGGAAGGGAAAGCGCTCAGCGTAACATTATCCACCACCCGTACCTGCGCCGAATCGGTACTGATACAGCCATCCATGGCCAGCTGTACATGGTACATGGTGGTGCGCTTAGGGAATACCGTGGGCGTACCGGTGCCGGCATTCAGGATGTTGTACGCCGGTGTCCAGCTGAAAGTGCCAGGCCCTTCGGCCCGCAGCTGGAGGGAATCGATGCTGCAGATGAGGGTATCGCGGAAGGCCAGGGTCAGCGGCGGCCGGTCAATGATGCTGATCGATGGAGCCGTGGCCGTATCAATACAGCCTTTGGTATTGGTGACGATAAGGCGCGGCTGGTAGGTGCCGATGGCCGGGTACTGGTAGATCGGGTGCTGGGCCTCCGAAACATCTTCGTCGATGGCGGCCACACCGAAGTCCCAGCGCCAGCTGTCGACCGTTCCGTAGCGCGAGGTGGTACGGTCGCGGAACTGCGTGGGCTTGGTGATGCAGATGTTCTCGTATTCAAATGCGGGTACGAAGCCGGGGTAGACGCGGATGATGCCATAGGCCGTATCCCCGCAGGGTTCCCCCCGGTTGACGATCACGGTTACCCGGAAGGTGCCTGAATCGGGCCGGTACTCGTAAGTAGCGGAAGCGCTGTTGGCCGTATCGGCATCCGTGGTAGGGTCGCCGAAATCCCAGAAGTAGGTCTTGTTCAGCGAAGAGCTGATCTGGTTGCGGAAGTCGTAGGATTTGTCGTCGCAGGAGAACATTTCCGGGTCGATCTTGGCTCCGGCGAACTCGCAGTCGTCCACGTTGATGATAAAATCCTTGCGGTGGTAGGATATGGCCTTACCCTGGCGGTATTCCTGTACCACCACGCACACCACATAGCGTCCGCGTTCGGGCGCCACGCCGGTGATCACACCGGTGCGGGAGTTGATGGTTACCTGGTTGCCCAGGGGCTGGCTGGAAAAATGCCCGGGCACGTAGGGTACCGACTGGTAGGGAGGAGGGGTAGGCTCTATGTTTTCCGAGCTCTTGGCGAAGCCGCCGTCAAAGGCCGGGGCGAAGGAATAAACGAGGGAATCGCCATTGGAATCGGCGGCGCTGAAATCAAGGGTGAAGTCCTTGCCGGCGCAGATCACCGATACCACGGAGTTGAAGCGGGGCGAATGGTTGTTCTCGGCAGCGTCCAGCGTAGCGGAGCCCGGGATGTTGCAGGAGTAGCCGGAGCCCGTTCCGCCGGTGGTGCTGCCGCCGCCCACGTTGTTGATCACATTGCGCAGGGGAGAGATCCGGCAGCAGGTCTGGTACATCGCCGTATAGCCCTGCACGTTGTTGGGCAGGGTAACCTCGAACGTGAACAGGCCCATACTGTAGTTCAGGTCCGGCGGGTTCTGGATGCAGAAGGGAAGTTCGGCCTCATTTACGGGGCCAAGGTCATTGCGGGTGACGATGGCATAATTGCGGCCCGAGATGCGCACCGGCTGCCGGGTACCATTGTCGAAGATGCCGATGAATACTTCGGTGGGCATGCCCGCACAGTTGCCCGCGCAGTCATCGTCGCGGAACAGGCGAAGAGTGATGCGGTACACTTTTGTGCTGCCTGCACCGGGGCGCAGGTATTCGTAGATCATCTCCCCGCCGACGATATGCGAGGCGAAACCGGCGAGGCTGATCAGGGTAAACAGAAGTGTAAAGGCAAAGCGGTTCATCGAGATCGGTGGTGGTGTTAAATTGTCTTCATAAGGAACCGTTGCAGCACCCGGCTGCTTTCTTCCGGTTCTTCCTTCATACCCATGTGGCCCGAGGTATTCAGGATATGAATATAAGTCAAATCGGGCATGTGTGCCAGTTTTAAGCCTTCTTTAACGGGAATGATTCCATCTTCTCTTCCCAGCACCAGCAGTACCGGCACAGGGCTGTTCTTCCACACTTCGGTGCGGTCGGGCCGCCCTAACATGGACCCATAATAGGAAACGAGCGTTGCACCGGAAAAGTTGTGTACCGAATGCAAATGGCGGCGGATCAGTTCCGGGTCTGCCTCCCGGGTCCGGGGTGCATAGAGTCCGGGCACCATGCCTTCCAAGAATGTACGGGCTCCTTCGGCTTCTATTTTACGGATGCCGGCCCGGCGGGATTCTTTCTTTTCAGAGGTATCGGCAAATGCTGTGGAATGAAACAGGCCAAAAGCGTTCAGCCGGTCCGGGTAGTGCGCTGCAAACGCCAGGGTGATATACCCGCCCATGCTGTGACCGATCAGGGTGGCCTTTTCCGCACCCTCGGCTTCCAGCAGGCCGGCCAAAGCGGCGGCCATACCTTCCATACTGCTATCCGGCAAGGCTTCGGACCGGCCGGTGCCCGGCAGGTCAGGAACCAGTACGGTATGGGTCGGGGCAAGGGCCGTGGCCTGGTCCTCCCAAACGCTGCCGTCTTCCCCGAAACCGTGCACCAGCATCACTGCCGGGCCATTGCCGTAACGGCGGTAGGAAAGGGTGTGATTTCCGATGCGGCAGGTTTTTTCCATATCATGCTTTTTTTCGTGCGGCCCGGCGGCGCAGGGCCAGCACCAGGGTGGCGGTCAGGGCGATGCCGGTCAGGATGCTGCAGCCGGCACCCAGGTAATCGCCGTAACGTACAAAAAAAGTTTTTCCCTCCAGGGCAGGAATATTTTTTTTGATGGACGACGAAGTATCCCAGGGCTGGGGCTCGTACACATTGCCCAGGGGGTCGAGGAATGCGGAAATGCCGGTGTTGGCGCTCCGGGCGATCCAGCGCCGCGTTTCAATGGCGCGCAGGCGGGCGTAGCTCAGATGCTGCCGGTAGCCGGGGGTGTCGTCCCACCAGCCGTCGTTGGTAATGATGGTAAGCACGTTGGCTCCCTGCCGCACATAGGAAGCTACATAGTCGCTGTAAATGCTTTCGTAACAGATGATCGGGGCCGGGCGGTAATAGTGCTGCGCATCGCGGAATACCTTGGCTTCGGGATCGCGGCCCAGGGTGCCGGAAATGCCCCCGAAGTTTTCAAACAGGCTTCCAAGGAACAAAAGAAAGGAGGGCAGGGTTTCCACCCCGGGCACCAGCTTCGCCTTGTGGTAAAATTCCGCGTTCCCGCCCGGCCGCATCAGGGCTGCGGTATTAAAGGCATCGTAATAAGTGCTGTCACCGGGATCGAGGCGCGCGGTGGCGGTGGCGTCTTTTTTATTGCGTCCGTAGGATTGAAAGGAATTGATCCCGGTGAGCAGGGCCACCTGCGGATGCTGCTGCAGGAAAGCCCATACGGGCTGGTAGATAAAATCCTGACCGATCTGGTTTTCCAGGAGGCCATAGGGGATGGCGGTCTCCGGCCATACCACCAGCGCTGTGGAAGAGTCCACCTGCCGGAGGGAAAGCTGTATAAGGCGCTCCACCTGTCCCTGCAGGGAGCCGGCTGCAAATTTTTCCTCGTAAGGGTCCACGTTCGGCTGCACCACCACGATGTTCTTGCTGCCCCGACGCGTGCCTTCCCCGAATTCGGCGGCGCGGCTGCTGCCGATGACCCGGGACAACAGGATCGGGAGCACCATCAGTCCGCCAAACGCACCCAGGCGCAGGAAATAGCCGCGCGTACGGCCCTCTGTACGGTACCGGTGGACGGCGCTGTAAAGCAGCAGGTTGGTGGCCAACACCCAGAGGGAGCCGCCGGTTGTGCCCGTGTATTCATACCACTGGATCCAGCCGGGCTGCAGGGCAAACCCATTGCCCAGGGTAAGCCAGGGCCAGCTCAATTCCCAGTTATGATGGAGGTACTCGAACGCGATCCAGTAAGCGATGAAAGAGAGGTAGCCGGCCGTGCGGCCCAACCGGCGTTTGGTCCAGCGCAGGCCCAGCCAGGGAAGGCACATGATGGCGCTGTTGGCCACGAAGGCCATGACCGCTCCCAGGGCTGAAGCATTCCATACCCACCAGGTGGTTAGTACGTTCCAGGTGAGCATATGCACATAGGTCAGCAGGAGGAAGCGGCGTGTGGATGAAGTATGGTCCTCCACCCACAGCAGGGGCACCAGGGCCAGGAACAGCAGGAAGGTAAAGGAAGATACGGGCCAGGCCGCCCACAGCAGGGTTCCCCCGAGCAGGGCGCCGATCCATCCGGTATAGTTACGGGGCAATGTTTTTTTGTAAAAATAGCCGTTGGAAAGCGGCGGACCAATTCCGGAAAAACACCTTCCCCTTTTTTAACTAATTTGAAGCCGAATCACGGTTATGAATGAAGGGGAGCAACTGAACGCATTACGCACCGAACTGCAGGCGCTGGCCGGCGAACTTGCGCAGCAGCAGGCACGGATCGAAGCCCTGCAGCGGCAAATCGAGGGCCTGGGCGGACCGCTGGCAAGCCCTGCTCCTCCGCTTCCGCCGGCTCCGCCTGCCGAACGCCCGGTGCGTTCGCTTGAGCAGTACATCGGCCTGCGGCTCATCCACCTGGCCGGCATTGTGGTCCTGGTCATCGGTCTTTCCATCGGGGTGAAATACGCCATCGACCGCAACCTGATTTCCGAAGGGGCCCGCATCGGCCTGGCCTACGGGGCCGGGGCCCTGCTGTTCGCCCTGGCCTGGCGGCTGCAGCGCCCCTATCCTTCGTTCAGCGCCATCCTGTTCAGCGGGGCCATGGCTTCGCTTTATTTCACGAGCTATGCCGCCTTTGCCTATTACGCGCTCTTTCCCCCGCTGGCCGCCTTTGCCATTATGGTGTTGCTGACGCTCTTTACCGTGTTCCGGGCCCTGTATTACAACCGGCAGGAGATTGCCCTGCTGGGGCAGGTGGGTGCCTATGCCATTCCCTTTCTCATCAGTACCAATGCCGATAACCCGCTGGTGTTTTTCCTCTATATCACCATCATCAATGCCGGTGTGGTGTACCTCTCCCTGCGGAAGGAATGGCTGCTGGTAACCCGCACGGCGCAGCTGGTGACCTGGCTGCTGTTTGCCGGCTGGTGCGTTGCCCGCTATACCCCGGAGGATACGGGCATCGCCCTGTTTTTCATGGTGCTGTTTTTCCTGCTGTTCTCCTTTGCCGTACTCGGTCCTTTCCGGAAGGCTCGGAGGCCGCTTTCCATCAACCGGGCCTACCTGCTGCTGCTCAATAATATCTCTGTGTACGTGTCATCGCTCCTGCTGTTTGCCGGCACCTTTGCGGGCGTCGACGTGGCGGCGGTCAGCGTCAGCTGTGCCGGCTTCGCCGCCCTGCAGACGGCCCTCCTGTACTATTCCCTGCCGGAGGAACGCTTTGCCCACCAGCTGCACGGTTCGTTCACGCTGTTTCTGCTGGTCATCTTTATCGCAGCCGAATGGGGTGGCATTACCGTTACCCTGCTCTGGCTGACGATGGCGGTCATCCTGTTTGCCTGGGGCGCGCTTGCCCGCTCGCGGGCCCTGCGCCTGTCGTCCATTGTGCTCATCGGCATCACGCTGGTGAAGCTGCTTGTGGTGGACTCGCTGCGGTTCACCACCATTCAGAAAATCATCGCCTACATCACCCTGGGGGTACTCATGCTGGTGGTCTCCTTCTTTTACCAGCGCAACCGGATGCGGGAGCAGGATGAAGCGAGTGAATGAGTCAATGGGTGAATGTGCAGATGTACGATGTGTGATGTACGATGTACGTTCGTCAATCGTAAACCGTACATCGTACATCGTACATCGAACTGGTGGCTGCAGAGGATACAAAATAACCTCCGCGTCTTTGCGGATCCTGGCGACTTTGCGTGCAATCCATTTCCCTATCTTTGCACATGGCTGCAAATAACAACTCCACTCCCCGAAATTTCATTGAAGGTTTAACGTTCGACGATGTGCTGCTGGTTCCGGCATACTCCGAAGTATTGCCCCGCGAAGTAGACATCCGCACCCGGCTGACGAAGGATATTACGCTGAATGTTCCCATGCTTTCGGCCGCAATGGATACGGTAACCGAAGCGGCCCTGGCCATTGCCCTGGCCCGCGAGGGCGGGCTCGGCATCCTGCACAAGAACATGACCATTGAAAAGCAGGCCGACCAGGTGCGGAAAGTGAAGCGCAGCGAAAGCGGTATGATCCTCGACCCCATCACCCTGGCGCACGAGGCCACCATCGGCGACGCCCTGCGCCTCATGCGGGAAAACAGGATCGGCGGCATTCCCATCGTGGAAAGCAACGGCAAGCTGGCCGGCATCCTCACCAACCGCGACCTCCGCTTCGAGGAAGACATGAACCGGCCGGTAAGCGAGGTAATGACGAAGGAAAACCTCATTACGGCTCCCGAGGGCACCGACCTCAGAAAAGCAGAAACCATCCTCCGTAATTACAAGATCGAAAAGCTGCCGGTGGTCACTTCCTCCGGAAAGCTCATCGGGCTGATCACCTACCGCGACATCATGCAGCTGACCAGCCGCCCCCACGCCCTGAAGGACGTGTACGGACGCCTGCTGGTAGGCGCTGCCATTGGTGTGACCGCCGACATCCTCGACCGCGTTTCCGCCCTGCAGTCGGTAGGGGTGGACGTGGTTTGCCTCGACAGCGCCCACGGGCACTCCGAAGGGATCATCACGGCGCTGAAAAAGGTAAAGGCGAACTTTAAAAATATGAACGTCATCGCCGGCAACGTGGCTACCGCCGAAGGCGCACAGGCTCTTGCCGATGCCGGTGCCGACGCCGTGAAAGTAGGGATCGGTCCCGGCTCGATCTGTACCACGCGTATTGTGGCCGGTGCCGGGGTTCCGCAGCTCACGGCCATCCTGCAGGCGGCTTCCGTGCTGGAAAAGGCCGGCGTACCGCTGATTGCCGACGGCGGCATCCGCTATACCGGTGATATGGTGAAAGCCCTGGCCGCCGGTGCCGATTGCGTGATGATGGGTTCCATCTTTGCGGGCACCGAGGAAAGCCCCGGTGAAACGATCATTTATGAAGGCCGCAAGTTCAAGGAATACCGCGGCATGGGCTCCCTGGGCGCTATGGCCACCGGCAGCAGCGACCGCTACTTCCAGGATCCCGAAGCCGATGTGAAGAAATTCGTTCCTGAAGGCATCGAAGGGAGGGTGGCCTATAAAGGCTCGCTTCGCGAGATCGTTTACCAGTATATCGGCGGACTGCGGGCGGGCATGGGCTATTGCGGGGCCCCCAACCTGCAGGCCCTCAAAAAAGCCACCTTTGTCAAGATCACCAATGCCGGCATGCGCGAAAGCCATGCGCATGATGTGGAGATCACGAAGGAAGCTCCGAATTACAGCCGGAAATGATTCGATGTACGATTTACGATGTACGATGTACGATTTTCTCCAGGGATAGTGAACCTCTTCGGGAAAATGAAAATCGCTTTTCGAAAAACAACCGTACATCGTACATCGTAAATCGTACATCAATCCGCTTGCTCCTGCCTTCTACAATAACTTATACCGGCTGCCCGGCAAGGCCCGGACCACCTGCTGCAGCTCCAGGCTGAGGAGGGCGGCGGCCACCGTACTGGGGGACAGACTGCCGGCCCCGTTCAGGGTATCGATGTGTGCTGTTTCCTGCCCCTGCAGCAGGTCCACGATCTGCCGCTCTTCAGGGGTAAGCTCCGGAAACAAGCTGCGCTGCGCCGGTTTCGGCGGCAGCGCTTTTTCGTTCCAGCCCATCCCTTCCAGCAGGTCGTCTGCACCTGTGAGGAGATGCGCCTTCTGCAGGCGGATCAGGTGGTTGCAGCCGCTGCTGCGGGCATCGCTCACACGGCCGGGCAGCGCAAACACATCGCGGTGGTAGCTGTCGGCCAGCCGTGCGGTGATCATGCTTCCTCCTTTCATGCCGGTTTCAATCACCACTGTGGCATCACACAGGCCGGCGACAATCCGGTTGCGCAACGGGAAATGATGCTTATCCGGTTTGGTACCGCTGGTGAATTCGGAAAGGATGCTGCCGCCGGCGGTTATGATCTCGCGGGCCAGCGCTGTGTGTTCCGTGGGGTAAATGGTATGGAGGCCGTGGCCCACAACGGCCAGGGTGGGCAGGCCATGCCGCAGGGCCAGTTGGTGGGCCAGCGCATCAATACCGAAGGCCAGCCCGGAAACAATGGTCACGCGGTGCGGTGCCAGGCCCGCGATCAATTGCTCCGTGAACTGGCGGCCGTAGTCGGAAGGTTTCCGGGTGCCGACGATCGCTACGGTACGGGAGGCATTGAGATCGGTGGTTCCTTTGCTGTACAGGAGCGCAGGAGGATCATAGCAATGGAGCAGGCGGCGCGGATAGTCGGAGTCCGTGAGGAACAGGGCGCGGATGCCTTTGGATTTGATAAACCGGAGTTCCTGTTCTGCCTGGTCAAACCCGCGAAAGCTGCGCAGGGCAAAGGCCCGGGTGGTGCCGATGCCTTCCAAAGCTTCCAGGTCGCGGGCGGGTGCCTGAAAGACGGCCGAAGCGCTTCCGAATTGCTGTACGAGGATCCGGGCATGCACATCGCCGATATGGGGCACGAGGGTCAGGGCAATGCGGCAGAGTTCTTCAGGCATCATGGGTAAACAGTCGATGCCCGAAATTAGGGCGGGGCCCTGCCTTCGCTCAGGAGATTATCCTCATTTGCCCACGACTTTTAACCCGGTTCGGCGGTTCTGTGCCCGGCCTTCTTCCGTAGCATTGTCGGCTATCGGTTTGGTGGCCCCATAGCCGATGAAGGTAAGTCGGCCGGCCCCGATGCCTTTACCCGTCAGGTACGCCACTACGGCCTTTGCCCGGCTTTCCGACAGCTTGCCGTTGTCCGCCGCATTCCCGATGTTATCGGTATGGCCTTCGATCTGGATCTTCACCGTGGGGTTGTCCTGGAGCAGCTGCACCACGCGGTCGAGTTCCGACTGCGACTCCGGTTTCAGTTCGGCCTTGTTGAAGTCAAAGAATATGTTGCGCAGCACCACGGATGCATTGAGCTCAATGGGTTGCAGGGGAATGTTTTTTTCGTAAGTGGAATCGGGCGACTTATCCTTCAGCGAATAGTTGTCGGAATAAAAAAGGTATCCTTTGCGGTTTACGTTAAAGGCATAATCTTTCCCGGTAGGAAGGGTGATCAGGTAGTTCCCGTTTTCATCGGTCTGCACCCGGGAAAGCACCTGGTTCCGGGCGAGGTCGATCAGCTCCACGGCGGAAGGCAGGCCTTTTTCGGTTTTGCTGTCGAATACCTGTCCGCGCACCCACAGGGTTTTGTACGGCTGCACATCGGGGCGCATTTCAAAGGAATAAATATCAAGGCCGCCGCGGCTGTCGGCGCGGTCCGAAGCATAGTAGGCGGTCCTGCCGTCGGCGGCAATAAAGAGCGTTCCTTCGCGGTTGATCGTGTTGATGGGATAGCCCAGGTTCACCGGTTTGCTCCAGGCGCCGTTCGGGCCTTTGCGGGTCATGAACAGGTCTTCATCGCCGTAGCCGGGCAGTCCGTTGGAAGTAAAGTACAGGGTCTGGTTATCGGCATGGATGAACGGGCAGGCTTCATCGCCCGGGGTGTTGATGGAAGGGCCGAGGTTTTCGGGATCGCTCCAGCGGCCGTTGGGCTGCAGGTGCGTGACATACACGTCGGAGCCTCCGAAACCGCCGGGGCGGCGGCTGGTAAAATAAAGGTCGCGCTTGTCGGGGGAGAGGCAGGGCTGTGATTCCCACTGGTCGGAGTTCACCCGGTTACCCAGGTTCATGGCTTCGCTCCACCCTTCGGGCGTGCGGTAGGAAATATAGATGTCGCAGGAACCCAGTCCGTCGGGCCGGTTGCAGCCGGTGAACACGAGCCAGTTGCCGTCCTGCGAAATGATCTGGGCGCCCTCGTTCTGGGGGGTATTGATGTTGCCGGCCAGCTTGCGTGCGGCATCCCATCCGGCACCTTCCTTCACGCTGGAAAAGAAATCTTCGTTGAAGTTATTGACGCGCCGGGTGAACACAAGTTCCTTGCCCGTGATCGGCAGGGAGGGAAAGTATTCCGATTCGCGCGAGTTCACACCTTCACCCAGGTTGACGGGTGTAAATACATAGCCCGAAGCCGGCTGGTTCCGGGCAAAGTCCACGGCGAACTGGTATGTTTTCTGGCGGTACTGGGCTGCCTTGATGGTGTTGGGGTTCATCTGCTCCCGCTGCAGCAGCCGGTTGATGGCGGCCAGGGCATCGTCAAAACGGCCGAGCCCGGCCAGGTTGATGGAATAGGGGAGCTGGTATTCCCAGGTAAATTCGGGATCAATGGCGAAGGCCTTTTCGTAAAAGGAAACGCTTTGCGCATGGTTTTTCCGCTGGCCGTGGATGCCGGCGAGCGACAGGTAGGCTTCGATGTAGCGGCCGTCTTTGCGGATGGCTTCCTCCAGCAGCGGGATGGCGCCGCTGAGGTCGTCGGACTGGGCTTTTTCCAGTGCTTTGTTATAGGATTCCACAGCCTTCTTGCTGATCTTGCCGGCGTCGTACTGCGCCTGCAGGGAGGGCGCCAGGAATAAAAGGGAAAAAAGGATCGGGAAGAAACGGTTTTTCATCATGCGCTCGCTTTTTACTGCTAACAACCGGTGAAGTTAAGGATTGCCGCAGGAGTTCCTGCTCCTTTAACGTTTCGGAAAGGGGAAGATTGTGAGGGGGAGGAGCGGAAGAAGGGTAATGTTTAAAACGCAATATTCAATACGCAATATTCAATGTTCAATGTTCCGGATCCGGTGTTTGTTTGACCGGGTACTGCATGCAACACTCCTCTGCGTTATCCCTTGTCTTCTATCTGCGTCCTCTGTGATTTTTCAAGGTACGTTGATGTACTTATGCACCTGCACCGACAGCTGCCATTGCGGGTTGGCCTTAATGTAGTCCACGATCAGCGGGGTCATCGCGGCTGCTTTCGACCATTCGGGCTGCAGGTAGCACAGGCAGCCGGCGCCGGTCTGGCGGGCATGTTCTTCTGCCCAGGCGAAATCCGACTTATGGTAAATGACCACTTTGAGCTCGTGGGCCGCGGCCAGGACTTCCGGCAGCGGGGCTTTGAATTTTTTGGGGGAAAGCGTGATCCAGTCCCAGGAACCGGAAAGGGGAGAGGACCCGGACGTTTCCATGTGCGTACGCAGCCCGGCGGCTTTGAGGGCCGAGGTCAGGGGGGCGAGATCGTGGAGCAGGGGTTCGCCGCCCGTAATCACCACGATGGCAGCCGGTGTTTCCCTGACGGCAGCCACCAGGTTTTGAATCGTATATTGCGGGTGACGGTCCGCCTCCCAGCTTTCTTTTACATCGCACCATACGCAGCCGACATCGCAGCCGCCGAGGCGAATGAAATAGGCGGCCTGCCCGGCAAAGCGGCCTTCGCCCTGCAGGGTATAGAAATGTTCCATGACGGGCAGCGTCCGGAGGTCGGTAACAGATATGTCGGTGTCGGTTAGCATATGGAGATCTGCGGTCAGGACAGGGCTTCGGTTTCCTCGCCGTGCTTCTGCATGCAGGCCTGGAACGTATTTTTCATCAGGGCGGCAATGGTCATCGGGCCGACGCCGCCGGGAACGGGGGTAATAAAGGAACACTTCGGGGCCACTTCCTCGTAGGCCACGTCGCCGCGGATCCGGTAGCCCGATTTTTTGGAGGCATCGGGCACGCGGGTGATGCCCACATCGATCACTACTGCACCTTCCTTCACCATGTCAGCCGTTACAAAGTCGGGTCGGCCAAGGGCGGCCACGATAATGTCGGCAGAGGCGCAAAGCTCCTTCAGGTTGGCGGTATGCGAATGGCAAAGGGTTACGGTGCAGTTTCCGGGATAGCCTGCAGCGCTGAGCAGGATGCTCATGGGCCGGCCGACGATATTGCTCCGCCCGATCACCACGGCATGCTTTCCCTTCGTTTCTATTTTATAATGTTCCAGCAGCAGCATGATGCCGTAGGGCGTAGCCGGGACAAAAGCCGCCTGGCCCTGAACCATGCGGCCGACATTCACCGGGTGAAAGCCGTCCACATCCTTGGCGGGGTCGATGGCGTTGATGACCTCTTCTTCCGAAATATGCTTCGGCAGGGGCAGCTGCACCAGGATGCCGTCCACATCGGGGTCGCCGTTCAGCTCCCGCACAATGTCCAGCAGCTTCAGGCCGGAAATGGATTCCTCTGCCCGGATGAGGGTGGACTTGAAGCCCACTTCCTCGCAGGACTTCACCTTGGAGGCCACGTAGGTTTCACTGGCGCCATTGTTTCCGACCAGTACGGCCGCCAGGTGGGGTACCGTTTTGCCGCGGGCCGCCAGCTGGGCCACTTTCATTTTCAGACCGTCCTTGATCGCCTGGGAGGCTTCCTTGCCGTTCAAAATTTGCATGGCGCAAAGGTAAGGCCTTCATCAGCGAGTAAAAAAGCATTTTGCAGCGGGTGAAGCCCCCTTTTCAGGCAGAACAGACCGTTGTTTCTTGCCGGAAAAATGAAAGCCTGCATCCTGTTGTGCGCATCGCTGTGCGCCTTTCTCACCCTGCGCGCCCAGCCGGAAACCCTCTTTTATTCCGGGGCCGCTGCCTACCGGCGGCTGCCGGCCGACGCCTTTGCCGTGCGGGGTCATGCGGCCGCCCCGGCAACCGGAACCGACTTTCAGCTGGGGTTTTGGGGCGGTCGTCTTTTCGGGCTGGAAGCTTTTCCCTTTTTCCGGGCAGGGTGCACTATACCCCTGAAAAGGGGGGCGGCCAGCCTGCATGCCGACCATACGGGCAACGGGCCTTACCGGGAAGGGAGTGCCGCCGCCGGGTATGCCCTTCCCTTAGGCAAACGCTGGCAGGGGGGACTGCTCCTGCACTATACAACCGGCGGTGCCCGCGGTGAAAAGCGTTGGCACCAGCCTTCCGCCCGTGCAGGGGTATTGTACCACACCTCTTTGCTTACCCTCGGTGCCCAGTGGGAACAAGGCGTTGCCCGGACCGTGCAAGGAGAAGCAGTCCGTCCGGGAAACAGGATATCGGCCGGTTTGGGGTACGCACCCGGGCCCGGTTTCTGGTCGGGTGTCCGGGCAGCCTGGGACATAAATGACCGGCTGACGGTGGAAGGGGGGCTGAGCTACCGGCCCCATCCGAGGCTGTGGCTGGAAGGCTTCTGGCTGCCGGCCGCCGATACGTTTCTGGCTGCGACGGGCTTTGGCTGGAAGGGGTACCGGGTCGAAGCCCGGCTGGCACTGCACGGGCGGATGGGCATCACGCCGGGCATTGCCCTTTTGTACCAAAAGGAGGAAGTGTTATGAAGTTCTTTTACCTCTTTTGGGTGCTGGCGGCAGGCCTGGCCGCGCAGGCACAGGATACGGGGCAGGAACTGGGCGATCTGCAGGAGGAGCTGGCCCGGACCGGCGAGGCGAATCCCTCCTTTTCGGAAACGGCTGCCCTTTTCCGCCGCCGTCCCCTGAACCTGAACGAAGCGGAGGAAAGCGATCTGCAGCTGTTCCCTTTCCTGAACCCCCTGCAGATCCGCTCCTTTCTTACGTACCGGCGGCTGGCAGGCAAACTATTGGATATCTACGAGTTACAGGCAGTGCCCGGATGGGATGCCGCATTGGTAGCCCGCCTCCTGCCGTATGTACGGGTAGCCGACCCGGAGCCGCTGACACGCACCCTGCTTTCCCGCCTGCGCAACGGGCAGCAGGCTGCCAGCTTCCGCTGGGAGCGGAAAACGGCGGAAGATGGCGGCCGGTATGCTGGCTCGCCGGTACGGGTGCAGTTCCGTTATAAATACACCACTCCACAGGGCGTGCAGGCTGGATGGACCGGCGAGAAAGATGCCGGGGAAGTGCTGCTGGGCAAAGGAAGCCGGCCGGCACTGGATTTTCACTCGGTTCATTTTTTTGCCCGGAAACTGGGACTGGTGCAGGCACTGGCCCTGGGCGATTTTACCGTCAGCCTGGGCCAGGGACTGACCCACTGGCAATCCTACGGGAACGCAAAGTCGGCCGATGTATTGAATATAAAGCGGCAATCGCCGGTGTTGCGGCCCTATCACGGGTTCGGGGAAGTGTATTTCAGCAGGGGCGCCGGGCTTGCCCTGAAAAGGGGCAACTGGGAAGCCGCCGTATTCCTTTCCCGGCGGCACCTGGATGCTTCGTTTACTGGTGATTCCCTGGATGACCTGCCCGTGTTCAGCAGTATTTCGGTTTCGGGCCTGCATCGCACGGAAGAGGAGCGGGCCCGGAAAGGTAACCTGGGCTACGGCATGTATGGAGGAGCAATTCATTATCAGCAGGGATCCTTGCGGGCAGGCATCAATATGGTGCACCACCGGTTTTCCGCATATTATATAAAGGAAGGCTTCCAGGGACGCAACGGGCAGAACGCCAGCATGGATTATGCCTGGAACTGGCGGAACCTGCACCTATTCGGGGAAGCGGCTGCCGGCCCCCGCGGCGGGTGGGCCTGGTTGCACGGAGTGCTGGCCAGCCTGCACCCCAAGGCCGACCTGGGCCTGCTCTGGCGCCACCTCTCGCCGCAGTACCGGTCCCTTTGGGGGGCTGCTTTTACCGAAGCCGCCGCCCCGGGAAACGAACAGGGCTGGTATGCAGGCCTGCGGCTTCGGCCGGACCGGCACTGGCAGCTGGATGCCTACATCGACCGGTACCGGTTTCCGGCGGTGAAGTACGGTCTGGATGCGCCGGGCAGGGGACAGGAGGTGCTGTTTCAGGCTACTTGGCGCCCGGTGCGGGGGGTGGAATGCTACACGCGCCTCCGCTGGGAAGAAAAAGAAAACAACCGGACAGATACTAGCGGAAACCGCTCCTTCGTTAGTGGGTTGCCCAGGATAAGCTGGCGCACCCATCTTTCTTTTAGCACGAATACAAACTGGAATCTGAAGCAGCGAGTGGAGGCGGTATGGCTGGAAGACCCAATCACCCAACCCAAGACAGGATTTTTAATGTACACGGAAGCGGCGCTCCGCACCGGCGCGCATTTCCGGAGCACCATCCGCATTCAGTATTTCCAGCTTCCGGGTTTCGAAGGCCGGGTTTATGTGCTCGAACC
>DATAGL010001081.1:0-15459 GCA_036263755.1 Chitinophagaceae bacterium
AAAGATATTTTTTTACGCCGGTGTTTGGGAAAAGGCTTTCGCGCAGGGGAAGGGGGGAAGAGAGTTGAAAGGTTGAAGGGTTGATCAGTGGATAAGCGGCCTGAATCCGTTAAAAAGAAATGTAGCCTCCCAGTTCATCATTGCTTTTTGAATATTGAATATTTCCCTTCTTATCAACTTTTCAACCAATCCAGTTTTCCCGGCTTCCCGGTACGCCGGTACATTCCTACTGTTGGCCGATTAGCCGTCTGCCCCGTTAAACCAAAGCAACCTTCCTCCTTCTCACCCCGTTACAGGATAGCAGTGCCCCTGTATCCGCAACCTGCAGGGTTGCTCCTGTTCCTTTCCATCCGTCCCCGAACCGCCGTCATATTAAACCCTCAATAAAACCACTCAGTATGAAGAAAACGATGCTCTCCCTGGCCGCACTCGCCGCACTGGTCCTGACCGCCTGTGAAAAAAGCGCCGACGCTGCGTCCGTTTCCCTTTCCGCCTCCACCACGCAGGCTTCGGTAGGCGAGCCGGTAACCGTAACCCTGAACACATCGGCCAATGCCAGCAGCTGGAGCGTATCACCCTCGGCCAACGTAACCCAGGCCTACGGCGTGACCACAAGCAAGGAAAACACCTTTACGTTTCACCAGACCGGCACTTACACCGTGGGTGTCCGGGTGCGCAATGTGTCTGCCGGCTCCGGTGGCTCCATTGCGGCCGCATGGAACCGGTCCGGCGCCGGCAGGGGCGGCTGCACCCCGGGGCAGGATTCCGCGTCGGTGACCATCACCGTCAGCAAGTAAGGAAGCCTTAAGCCGGCAGGATACCGGATGCCTGCCGGCATTTTTATTTCCCTTCCCGTACGCCCGGGCAACAGCATTTCCTATCCTGCCAGAATCATTTTTCCGCGCACCTGCCATCCAGTTCATCACCAGCAGGAGCACAGGTCCGCCGGAGAAAAGGTACCGGGCAAACGCCGGTACATTCTGCCGCTTCACCGATTTGCCACCCGGGATGGAAAAAGCGAACAATACCCCGGCTTTCTGCCCGTTTGCCTGAACAGGAAAGGCCTTTGGCCGGCCGCTGAACCTATACTCCCAACCTTTCCGGCATACTGCCGGCAAAGCAGAAAACCGCAGATGCACCAGGAGCCTCCAGCATGAAAACACTACACGCACTAGCCGACAACGAATTGATCCGCCAGTTCCGCGAGGGAAACGACCGCGCCTTTCAGGAGCTGTTTCTGCGCTACCGCACCAACCTCTGGACACTGGTGCACCATTACGTCCCCGACCGGTTGCAGGCCGAAGATCTCCTGCAGGAAACCCTGATCAAGGTTTGCCTTTCCCTGAAGGCCGGACGATATAACGAAGAAGGAAAATTTTTGCCCTGGTGCCTCCGCATCGCCCACAACCTGTGCATGGATCACCTGCGAAAACCCCGGATGGTGGCCTATGTGGAGGACTTCAGCCAAACGGCCCTGGCTGCGGAAACCATTTTTTCACCGGAAGACCGGTTCATCGAGCGGCAGCAGCAGGCGCAGCTGGTTCAGCTGATCCACCGCCTGCCGGAGCCTATCCGGGAAGTAGTCGCGTATCGCCATTTCGGGGAACTGAGCTTCAAGGAAATTGCCGCCCGAACCGGGGCCGGGGTCAATACTACTTTGGGCAGAATGCGCTACGGCCTTATGCATTTACGAAAGGCTATGAAAGATCATCCGGCCTTTGCCTCTTTTGACCGTACCTAGCAGGAACCGGAGAAAGCCAATCCATTTTTTTAGTCAGGCAGCTGGTTTAGAAAAACGCCCTGTGTCGACAGGGCGTTTCGTTTTTTCACCAGTAAAGTCATTTGGTCATTCAAGGTCTTGTGCCTGTTTCAGCGCGCATCACATAAACATGAACGGGTCGGTGGAGGCGATGTGCCGCACGGCCACCCCGGGAAGTTTAGGCTGCAGCCACCGGGCCGCGTATTCCATGCCCGCCTCCTCGCTCACGGAATGGCCCAGCACCAGTAATGCCGTTTTCTTTCCCATAAGCAGGCCGTCCCTTACGCGCTCGACCGTTTCCCATTCGCGGGTTTCGCCGCTCAGGATGAGGTCCGGCTGATGCTCCTGCAGGGCGGCGATCTGCCGCTTGCTGTCCATATAGCCGAAGGCCAGGTACAGGGTGCGGCATTCCTGCTGCAGGTTCCCGGCCACCCGGACGGTGGAGATGCCCAGCCTTTGTTTGGCCCGGTCCACGATAGCGCCCAGCGCCAGGGGCTGGGGCAGGGTGAGCAGCCGGGGCGTCTGCGCATTGAAATGGGTTTCCCAGCCGAGTTTGATCAGGTTCCCCATGATGATGCCGTCCGGCTTGTGTGCATGCCAGTAATCATGGAAGCGCCAGACGGCCATGTTGTGTTTCCGCAACAGGTCCACCTTGTACCGGTAGGCATCATCGCCCTGCAGCCAGTCGGTTTCATCGGCATTGTTGTAAAAAGGGGTTTCATGGGCAATGATGAGGTTGGCGCCGGCCCGGGCTGCCTGCTCAATGACCGCCAGGGTGGGAAACATGGTGGTTACGATGCCCGTTACTTCCTGGTCCATACTGCCGGCCCGCAGCTGGTCGACAGTGGTAGCAAAAGGAGCACCGGGAACTTCCTTCCAGATCCGTTCGATGACCTGCCGCACGGTATAGGCCGGACGGGCGGGGGGAGCGGTCATGGCCCGGCCTATACCGGGTACCGATAAAACCAGGGAAGTGCCGGCCAGCCGGGCCATGCCGGCCAGGAAAGTTCTGCGCCCGTTGCGGGAAGAAGGGTCATTGTGCTGCTTCATCATGCGGTTTGTTGGATGGAGAAAGGTCCGGGGAACACCTGCGCCGGCCGGCAGCTTCGATACACACGATGCTGCCGGCAGCCTTCCGGCTTCCGATACGCCGACTAATTTAAGGAGAAACGGCAAGCCTGCAACCGGTTGCATTTGCCCCCGGACCCTTTCTTCTCTTTCGCCGTCCGGCGGACGGTACCGGCGTAAAAAAAGCCGCTCCGGGGAGCAGCTTTAATTCTATCGGAAACGGTCCGTTAATTCCGGTTCGGCCGCTGCATGTTTTTCCTGCGCTCGGCGAAGTATTCGGATACGGCCTTTACCTGTTCATCGGTCAGGGGGATGGCCTTGTACTTCTTTTCATTTTCGGCTGAAATCTCGTCCAGCTTCTTGGCGCGGTCGGCTTCGCTCAGGTCGCGCAGTCCCATCATCTGCTCGCGGTTGCCCCGGACGATCTCCATCACCTTATCGGCTTCGGCTTCCGTGATCTTTGCTTTTTCGATCAGCTGGGTTTTCATTTCTTTCATACGGGCTTCCCGGGCTGCGGGGTCTCCGCCCTGGGCCTGGGCATCAGCGATGTGTAATACGGTGAAGAAACAGGCCAGCAAAAGGATCTTTTTCATATAATTCAATTTTATTAAAAATACCTGCGAACCGGGTTAACCAACGTTAAAAAAAGGGCAGGCGGTAAGGGAAAGATTCCGCCTGCCCTGTATGGAGGTCCGGTAAAATAAGCAGCAGGTTACCGGGTGCTCAGGCCACCGGGGCAGCAACAGACGCGCGGGTAGCCTGGAGGGCTGTCAGCCGCTGCTGCACAAAATCGCGCCCGTTGCGGAAGAATAGCTGCTCGGCAAAGCGGTTCAGGTCCAGCCGGTCGCGCCAGGCCCTGGAATCGGCATAGCGGCCGAGGAAATCGCGGAAGTGCTTGATCAGGTATTTGCGGAACTTTTCCAGGTCTTCCACCGTCATGGCGCAATAGAAGGGGTTGATGATGCCGTCGAAGTCGGAACCGATGCAGATACGGGACTGCGCTTCTTCCAGCTCGATGCCGTTGCCGACGCATACCTGCAGGTAGTGCTTCAGCTGCAGCATCAGCTGCTGGCGGTGGAACTCCTCCAGCATACTGGGCAGCTCGCTGACCTCCAGCAGGTCGGACTTCAGGTTGCAATGGGCATCGTTGACGCGGCCCCGGATGTTGCCGGCATGGATACCCAGCTGCTGGAATTCGGCCACCGAAAAGAACTCCTTGTCCACGAGGTAGGTTTCCCCGTCGACAAAGGCAAACGGGTCTTCATCGAACTGGCTCACGAAGCCGCAGATGCGGCGGTCCATCGACAGGCCGATGAGTCCCCCGTTGCGCACGATGGCCACGATCTCCTCGTCGTAAAGGTTAATGGACGACATATTGAACGTGGGTGCCGGGCGCTGCCGGTGCTCCACGTTGGGTGCGATGTGATTGGGCTTGCCGTATACCACTTTCACGGCCGTGCCTTTCTGTTCAAACGCGATCACGTAGTGATGGATGTCGGCGGAAGGAACGCCGGTAAAGCCGGCATGGGTGCAGATCACGGGCTGCGGGTTGCGGTAGGTGCCGTCCTGCACCTGCTGGAACAGCTGCCGCCGGGCCACGAGGCTCATATGCTTCACGTCGATGCAGATGTTCAAATCGAAGCAGGCCTGTACCACGGCCTTGCCCTCAATGGTCAGCCCGTTGCCGCTGGGAATAAAAGCAGCATTGTTGGTCAGCTGGATGCCGTAGGCGTGGTTGCAGATGTCGGACTGCTGCATGTGCGTTGGATTAATGGAAAGCAGCGGTACGCGGGCGCTCAGGTCGCGGAGGTTCTCGATGATCTCCGGCGCATTGAAATCGGTATTGCTCGAATTGCACAGGGAATGCGCTCCTTCGAGCACGAAAAAGACATGGATCTTATTCGGATCCAGGTTGGAAAGGTCCGTATCGCGGTCCACAATCTTGAACTCCGGCTTTTCCTCGTAATCGGGCAGCAGCACATTGCGGATGTAATCGTAGGCCTTTAACCGGTTGTCCCGGATCTCCTCGAGGCGCTGAACCCCCACGTATTTCGACAGCTTCTTGTTTTTGCGCGCCACTTCATTGAGCAGGCGGTCGCCGGCAATGACGCTTTCCATACTGTACAGGGCAACGCCCAGGAGGGTCTGGTCGAAGCGCTGGAGCTGGCCCACGTTGGCCTGCGAAGCAACGATCTGCGGCAGGTCGGTACACATGCCGATGACGCCGGAGACGGCCTGGGTGGGAATCTTGACGTCGTACGGTGTGCCCGCCTTCAGGGTGGACTTCAGCGTGGGGTGGATGTGAAAATCAAAGTAGTTCATGCGTTGAGGTTTTATGAGTGGTGCGCTGCCCGGAGCTTCCGGAACAGCAGGAGATGCGGGGTCGGGTTGATCTGAGGATAAGCTGAGGAAGCCACTTCGGTATTCAGTGGGTGCGCGGATAGCCAGGTTCCATACGGATGCGGAAGGAGTACGTGCAGGGTATCAGGGGGCCGGTTACAGGCAACAGGAACCGAATGCGGCCAAAATGCTTTTCCGGCTTCGGTAGCCGGAGGTCCGTGCCTGCTTAGTAATATTAATAATTAATTAAATGAAATAAAAACGTACTTCTACTTTTTTCAACGCCACCCGGCGGCTGCTATCCCTTATTCATCCAATACCGGTTCCGCCGGACGGTTTAATCCGTTTTTGCCCTGCCTGAGTTAGCTATACTTGACCCCGCCCCTGCTCCGGGGCTAGCTTGCGGCAGATTATTCAACCAAAACAAACGAAATGAAGCAAACACTGAATTCCGCCCTGATCTTCCTGCTGCTGCTTTCAGTCCTGCAGAGCTGCCGGAAGGCAGGCGGGCTGGAAAACCCCTCGATTGCACCCGCACAGTCAGAGGTACCGGCCGCGATCGCTCCGGCGAACAGCCTGACGGCCCCCAAGAAGCTCAAAAAGATCAACCTGCTGAACAACACATTCGCCACCTTTCAATACAATGCGGCGGGCCGGATCTACAAGGTGGTACACAGCAGCGATTCGATCCTGTATACGTACACCTCCACCACGATGACCATCCGCAAATACGGCCGCTACAGCAAGGAGTTAATGTCCATTCTCAAGGGAAAGCTCAATGCAAAAGGATGCCTGATGAACCTCTCGGGAACGGAAGGAAACATGACCATAAACGTGCAGTATACGTATGATGCCGCCAACCGGCTGGTGCAGCGGACAGGAACGTATTCGGATGCTAACACCACCGTAAACAGCAAGGCCGTGTATACTTGGAGCAACGGTGATCTCGTAAAGGAAACCTTCTACGAGAATAACCAACTCAATTATGTAAACCAGTATACATACGACCTCGCCAAGGAGAACAAGCTGAATATCATGCAGGCGCATAACTTCTGGGTGGATTCGTTCCTGGGTGTACCCAACAAGCACCTGCGCACCAAGTACGTAATGAATGCCGGTAGTCCCGGCCAGTTCACCGTTTCGGAAGTCTGGACCCTGAATGCCCAGGGCGAACCCACGCTGAGCAAGCTGACTTCTTCCCTGCCGCTCCCCTTCGGCCTGAAATCCCTGGATTACACCTATTTCTACTGATCAGCACGTGCGGTACGCGTTATCCACCGTACCCCGGTTTCTGATTTTTCTTTTAACTCCTGTTTCCCCATCATACACCTGACCGCGGGCCGGGCACCGGCGCCGCAGAGGCCTCCTTTTTTCTCATTTAAATCAAATCATCATGAAACGATCCATCCTGCCATCCCTTTCCCTGTGTACACTCCTCCTCCTGCTGTTCAGCTGCGGCAAGGAAAAGCTGCCCGGCACCTCCGGTGAGCTGCCGCTAGAAAGTCCCGAAAGCGGTGCCCGTACCGCAGCTACCGGGAACCTGATATCCGTTGCCCGGCTGAAGAAGCTGACTTATGTGAATGCCGACTATTACCAGTTTCAATACGATGGCTACGGCCGGTTGTATAAGGTAGTCAGCACTGGGGATTCGGTCACCTACACATACACAAGCGGCTACCTCACTATCCGGAAGTATTCCCGGCCGACAAAGGCACTAAAGGCCACGCTGAAGGGCGCACTGGACAGCAAAGGACGCCTGACAAATCTGAAGGGAAATGACGTGTTTGGTCCGGTGGATGCCGTGTACACATACGATGCCAGCGGTCGACTGGCACAGCGGATGTCAAAAGTGACGGATGGAATTACCGTAAAAAATGTCAAAACCATTTTTACCTGGACAAACGGCGACCTGGTCAAGGAGTCGCTATTTATCGATGGCGGAGCGGGTCCGGTGAATCTGTATGGCTACGATGCAGCAAAAGCCAACAAGCTGAATGTATATCCGATGCAGGAACTCTGGGTGGACGGATTCCTCGGCTTGCCCAGCCAGCACCTGCGCACCAAGACCATCCTGAATGCAGGCGCACCGAACCAGTTCATTACCACGGAGTCCTGGACGCTGAATGCGCAGGGCCTGCCGGCCTCCAGCAAGTTGTACACGTCGTTTGTGCTGCCTTCCAACCAGAAGTACATCGAGATCAAATATGCCTACTGACCGGTTGCGGGCATGCAGTGCCGTACGACCAGATAGTGCCTCCATGGCAAAGCATTTCGGTTCGCCCATTAACCGCTGCTTCTCCGGAACATACAAGTGGGCATTCTTTCATCATTAATTAAACGAAACATGAAACATTCAATTCTGCGCAGCCTTTCTTTCGCTACCCTGCTGAGCCTGCTTTTCAGCTGCAGCAAGGAAAACCTGACCTCCTCCCCATCTATGGAGCGCGCTCCCGAAGTGGCGGCAGCCTCCGCGCCCGGTATCAGCCAGCTTACGGCCGTCCGACTGAAAAGAAGGACCCTGCTCAACTCGCCGAACGCTGATTTTTATTACGACAGCTACGGCCGCCTGACCAAAGTGGTCGGATACAGCGACTCGACCACCTACAGCTACAGTGGCGGCTACCTGACCATCAATAAATATTTCAGGCCGACCAAGCAGCTGAATTATTCGATGAAAGGACAACTCGATTCCCAGGGCCGGCTGGTCAACCTCAAGGGAACGAATAGCTATGGAACCGTAGATGCCCAGTACGTGTATGATGTCAACGGCCGGCTGGTCCAAAGCACCAATAAGGTACCGGACGGCAAAGGCGGGATCCTGAACGGCAAAACCGTATACAGCTGGAAAAACGGAGACCTGGTTACCGAAACCAGCTATATCAACACCCAGCTGTCCCAGGTGAACCAGTTTACCTATGACCTGAATAAAGCAAACCCGTTGAATGTGTATGAGCTGCACAGCAACTGGGTAGACCGGTATCTGGGGGTACCGAACCAGCACCTGCGCACCAAATCGGTGATAGCTGTAGGCAAACCCGGCCAGTTTACCGTTAACGAGTTCTGGACACTGAATGCCCAGGGCAGTCCAGTTTTTTCCCAGCAGTTTTCTTCCATACCCCTGCCGTTTGGGCTTAAATCGCTTGATTACCAGTACTACTATTAATCGGCCTTACCTGGTGCTGGTTTTCTTCACCCCGCTGCGTTCCGGAAAACGTACCGCAGCACTGCTGAAGAACCGCAAGCCCATCCCCTCCCCATGAAACAACAGAACCCTGCCGCAGACAACGGCCGGGTTTTCTGCGGATGAAGCGGGAAAAGTGCAGGAGCGGGCTGATTTCAGATGTACGATTTACGATGTACGGTGTACGAAAGAAAGGTGCAGTCCTTGATATAGGAATGCTATCTGCGCCATCTCCCTCCGCTCATCTGTGTCCTCTGTGATAAAAGAAAAACCCGAAGCATGTTAAGCTTCGGGCCTGTATAAAATTGTACATCGTACATCGTAAACCGTACATCGTACCTCACATGGCAGCCAGCTGCACCTTCTGCTGCAGTTCCATCACGTTGTCGCGGAACACGTTGTCGGTGTCCATGAGGTCCTTCACCGTCTGGCAGGAATGGATCACCGTAGTATGGTCGCGTCCCCCGAAATGCTCACCGATGGTTTTGAGCGAGTTTTTCGTGAAGGCCTTGGCCAGGTACATGGTGATCTGGCGGGCTTGTACAATCTCGCGCTTGCGGGTCTTCTGCAGGAGCTTGTCGTACGGCACGTCGAAATAATCGCAGACCATTTTCTGGATCGTATCGATGGTGATTTCCTTGGAGGATGTCTTTACAAAATTGCGCAGCACTTTCTTCGCCAGGTCCAGGTCGATCTCGCGGCGGTTGAGCGAAGACTGGGCGAGCAGGGAGATGAGGGCACCTTCCAGTTCGCGCACGTTGCTGTTGATGTTGTAGGCAATGTACTTCACCACTTCCTTTGGCATCTCGAGCCCGTCGTTCTTCATCTTGCGCTCCAGGATCTCGATCCGGGTTTCGTAATCCGGCATCTGGATGTCTGCGCTCAGTCCCCAGCGGAAGCGGCTCAGCAGGCGTTCCTGCACACCTTCTAGGTCCTTGGGTGATTTATCGGAGGTAAGCACGAGCTGCTTGCCCGACTGGTGCAGGTGGTTGAAGATCGCGAAGAAGGCATCCTGCGACCGCTCGGCGCGGTGGAAGAACTGCACGTCGTCGATGATCAGCACGTCGATAAGCTGGTAAAAATGAATGAAGTCGTTCACCGCGTTGTTGCGGCTGTGGTCCACGAACTGATTGATGAATTTTTCCGAGCTCACGTACAGCACCACCTTGTTGGGGAAGAGACGCTTTACCTCGTTGCCGATGGCCTGCGCCAGGTGGGTCTTGCCCAGTCCGACGCCGCCGTAGATCACCAGCGGGTTAAAGGAGTTGGCCCCGGGCTTGTCTGCCACGGTCTTGCCAGCGCGGCGGGCCACCCGGTTGGAATCGCCTTCCACAAAGCTCTCCAGCGTGTAGTTCGGGTTGAGCTGCGGGTCGATGTGCATCTTCTTCAGGCCGGGGATCACGAACGGGTTCTTGACCGGCGTGTTGATGAAGAGCGGGAAATCCATTTCGTTATTGGAAAAGGACTTGTAGCCGTTGCCCGGCATGTCTACCGTAACGGGCTTGTTATAGTTGTTGCCGCCGTCTACCATGATGCGGTATTCGAGGCGGGCGTCCTTACCTAATTCTCTTTTCAGGGTTTTGGCGAGCAGGTTCACATAATGCTCTTCGAGGTACTCATAGAAAAACTGGCTGGGCACCTGAATGATCAGTACATTTTCTTTGATGGAAACGGGCTTGATCGGTTCGAACCATGTTTTGAAATGCTGCCACTCCACGATATCCTTGATGATCGATAAACAGTTGGTCCAAACATGTTCGGCGTTCTTGTCCATGTACTACGAAGCAGTTTATATGATGAGAAAAGAATAGTCGTCCCCGGAGGTTTTTCACAGCGTGTGTATAAATAAATTTGCGTGTGACAGGAGAGCGAATATCAAGAAAAGAAAATGAAAAAAAAATTTTTATTACTCCGTTTTTTTGCTAACTGTTATAGCCTGTGACTGTATCAATTTTTTCTTATGCTGGCCCGTAAATTGATAGTCGAGCCTACCCAGCCGGATACCTGCCCATCCTACCTGATTTACGACAACATCCGCGCCATTTTTATTTTTCAGCACCTCCGGCTTTTCCATGAACGTATGCGTATGTCCGCCGATGATCAGGTCAATGTGCTCCGTTTCCTTTACCAGCACCTGGTCACTCATGCGCGCATCCGTATACCGGTAACCAAGGTGCGAAAGACAGATCACCAGGTCGCAGCCCTTGCTGCGCAGCAGCGCCGCGGTTTCATTCGCCTTGCGTACCGGGTCCAGGAATTTGGTATTGCCGTACAGCGCCTCGGGCACTAATCCCTGCAGTTCGATCCCCACACCCAGCAGCCCAACTTTCAGCTTACCTTTTTTCAGGATCTGATACGGCACATGGTTGTCTTCCATCGGCGTTCCGGTAAAATCGTAATTGGAGATCACCACCGGGAAGCGGGCATGCCGGCGCACCTGGGTGGCCAGCACTTCCAGCCCTGCATCGAAATCGTGGTTGCCTATGGTTACGGCATCATAGCCCATAGCGGACATTGCCTTTATTTCCGGCTCGCCTTTATATATATTAAAATAGGGCGTGCCCTGGAAGATATCACCCGCATCCAGCAGCAACACATCACCGCCTTCCGCGCGCACTTCCCGGATCAGCGCGGCCCGGGGCGCCACACCACCCTGCCCCTGGTTGCGGCTGCCATCCATCGGGAACGGATCGATGCGGCTGTGCGTATCGTTGGTATGGAGGATGGTGAGCTGCGGAACAGGCGCCCGTAAATCAGCAGCCGAAGCGAGGTGCGGACCGGCCAGCACGCCGCCTGCCGCCAGTAGTCCCTGCCGGAGGAATGTTCTTCTAGGAAGCATGGGTAATGCGTTTTTCTTCGGTTGCAGAAATGGGGCGGCCTTCCGCCTTCAGTACCTGTATGTATTCAAACAGGGCGTCGCGGATAAGGTAGCCGATGTTGCGGTACGGCAACACTTTCAGCATAACGGCATTGTCGCCGCCGGTTGCGATATAATCCGAATTGATGATGCGATAGGTCTTTGCAGGATCGAGCGGCTGTCCGCCGACGGTTACGTTCACCGCTTTCCCGTCCCTGATCTGCAGGCTGAGCCCTGCCACCGGCCAGCCCCCACGGGCGGCGGTCAGGTCAAGGAATTCCTGCAGCACGCTGCCTTTCAGCTCCTGCAGGATGAGCAGGTTGTCGAAGGGCATGAGCTCGAAGATCTTTCCGCGGGTCACCGGCCCGGCCGGGAGTTGCGTCAGGCGGATGCCGCCATAATTCACAAACGCCGCGTCGGCAGCACCGAATTTCCGGCGGCCCATGTGGAGCATGGCATCGGCCATGAAGTTGCCGAGCGTGCCTTCCGGCTGCTTCTTCTCCAGGGTGTGCGTGGCTGTTCCCACAACTTCGTTCATGCTGCGTTCCACGCTGTCGCGGTACGGGGCCGTCAGCACGAGCAGGGCTGAATCCACTCTAGTACCGCTTACCGCATAGCCTTCATACGCCACGCCCGCAGGCCGGTACACCTTGCTGCAGGACAGCAGCAGTACCAGCAGTACCGCCCATCCGTTTCTTATATATCGAACTGCTTTCATCATCCCGGCATAAGTTGTGGAAAATCGGGTTGCAAATTTGAAGCAAATACGGCAATTTTTTGCTACGCTTCCGAATGTTTTCGGTTTTATTTAATGAATGGTCGGTGAGCCACCGGTTTAAAGCCGCGAGGCGCGGGCTTTGGGCTTTAAGTTCCGGCCTCGGATAAAAATTGTTCTTCCTGATGGCATGGGATTTCCGTTCCGTTGTGCTTCCTGCAATATTCCATTCATGAACCCCATAGGGTGTGATGGCTTTGTTATAACTGGCCGGATGCCGTTGATCAGCCCTGTCCTTGTTTTATCTTTGCCAAAATCATTTTTCAGGATAACTCCCTGACATGCAGCAAAAGATCTCCCTCAAACTCAAGCCTTCCGAGGCGGCCGACCCGGCTCATGTAACCGCCGTAGTGGCCGGCGCCTGTGCCGTGGAACCTTCCGCCGTAACCGGCTACCGCATTCTGAAAAAATCGCTCGACGCCCGCGGCCGGCAGGTATGGGTGCAGCTGACCGTGCAGGCCTATATCCATGAACCGTACGAGCCGCACGCATTGATCCCGCTCCACCTGCCCGACGTAGGGGCGGCGCCCCGCCAGGTGATCGTGATCGGTGCCGGTCCGGCCGGCCTCTTTGCGGCCCTCCGCCTCATCGAGCAGGGCATCCGGCCCATCGTACTGGAGCGGGGCAAGGATGTGCGTGCCCGGCGGCGCGACCTCGCTGCCATGAATAAGGAAGGCTATGTGAACCCCGAAAGCAATTACTGCTTTGGCGAAGGCGGTGCCGGCACCTACAGCGACGGCAAGCTCTACACCCGCAGCAACAAGCGCGGCGACATCCAGCGCATCCTCAGCATCCTCGTGCACTTCGGCGCCGACGAGCGGATCCTGTACGAGGCCCACCCGCACATCGGCACCAACAAGCTGCCGCAGATCATCACGGCCCTGCGCGACCGCATCAATGCCTGCGGCGGCAGGGTGCTGTTTGAAAAAAAGGTGACGGAACTGGTGCTGCAAAAAAACCGGATCGAAGGCGTACGCACCGCCGACGGCGATACGCTGGCCGGCGAAGCCGTGGTTCTGGCTACCGGGCACTCTGCCCGCGATATCTTTCACCTCCTCCACCGGCAGGGCATCGAACTCCGGTTCAAGCCTTTTGCGCTCGGTGTGCGCGTGGAACATCCGCAGGCCCTGATCGATTCGATCCAGTACCATGCACCCGACCGGGGCGAACACCTGCCGCCCGCATCCTACAGCCTCGTGCAGCAGGTATCCGGCAAAGGCGTCTTTTCCTTCTGCATGTGTCCGGGCGGCATCATTGCCCCGGCCGCAACCGGGCCGCATGAAATCGTGGTCAACGGCTGGTCGCCCTCCAAACGGAACAATCCCTTTGCCAACAGCGGCATGGTGGTAAATATTGAAGAAGAAGACCTGAAAGCCTTTGCGCAGTGGGGGCCGCTGGCCGGGCTCGAGTTTCAGCGGTCGGTGGAAGAAAAGGCAAGCGTGGCCGGTGGTGGTGCGCTGGTGGCGCCGGCCCAGCGGCTGGCCGACTTCACCCGCAATAAAGTATCGGCCGACCTGCCCCTGTGCAGCTACCTGCCCGGCGTTACGCCGGCCGACCTGCGCACGGTATTACCACCCCAGGTACACCGGGCGCTTCAATCCGGGTTTATCGAATTCGGTAAAAAAATGCGGGGCTACCTGACCAATGAGGCGCTGGTGGTGGCCACCGAAAGCCGCACCTCTTCTCCGGTGCGCATCCCCCGCGACAACGACACGCTGCAGCATCCGCAGGTAGCGGGCCTCTATCCCTGCGGAGAGGGCGCCGGGTATGCGGGAGGCATTGTCAGCGCCGCCATGGACGGCGAGCGGGTGGCCGACCGCATTGCCGCACAGGTTATTCGCTAGCTGCCCCTTCACGCTTGCGCGAAAGGAGCCAGCCCTTTTGGACGAGGTCGTTCTTTCGCCAGGCCTTGTATTCTTTTTTGTAAGCAGCCGCATCATAGGCTTTTGTCTGCAGCGGCTGCAGGTTTGGCCGGCCGGCATCCACCCAGCAGGTATACCAGAAATCGGCTATCAGTTCGGAAGAACGCAGCAGCTGCCGGTTGATGCTCGGGCTCAGCCTGCGGCTGTACGCTTTGGCAAACTCCGAAGAAAAGCTGCGCACCTCCTTTCCGTTCCGCACCTGCACGCGGTATTTCGTGGCTTCGGTAAAGTCGCGGCTTACTTCCTTTTCCGTTTCCAGTACACCCGGCAGCAGGGCATAGGCGCTGCGGGCGGCACTCCAGATGGCGGCATCGGCATCTTTGCGGTACCGGGCCTTGTGCCGGGAATGCAGCTGGTAGCCGTCGATAGCGATCTCCGGCACAGTGCTTTCCCAAAGGCTGTGGAGTCCCTTCTGCCCGGTCAGCTGTCCGTCGTAATTGATGGTGGTATGCAGCGGCACATGGGCATCGGCAATATAGTGGCCCAGGTCGGCCGCATAAAAAAGAATGGAGTCACGGTCGCCTTTCCGGAAAGCCCCCGTGAGGCGGTCTTTCATGACCATCACCCAGTAGGGTACATACCCGTATTTCTCGAGGGAATCCCTGGAATAGCGGGCTACGGCCTCGTTCCAGCTGAAAGGCATTTTCCAGAGGGACGAATCACCGTAAGGCTCGGTATCAATAAAATGCCTGGATCCTTCCGAAGGGTCGGAGTTGCGGCGCTGGTCGGGCCGCACCGATTGCGCAACGAGGTAGTCGCGGTGTGCATAAAAGAACGGGCGCAACCCGTCGGGCAGGCGGTAGACCGCCACCTGGTGTACGGTCCGGTGTACGAGGAATCCCCAGCCCGGCAGGAAAACCATCAGCAGGAGGAACAGCGCGGGCCACAGATTACGGAAGGGCTTCACAGGAATCATTTGCGCGAAGTAACGGAAAGTTCGGCGCCGGTAGGGCAGGGCCCTTGCCGTTTAACACAAAATGAAGAAAGGGAAACTTTTTTATATTCACATTTGGAACCACCGGAACCGCCCTCAGGAGCCGGAACCTCTATATGCACACAACGCTAAAACTCTGCCTATGACTGTTCTGGAAGCCAGAAACGTGAAAAAGTACTATGCCACCCAGAAAGCGGTGGACGATATCTCCTTCTCTATTTCCCAGGGCAGCATCTTCGGACTGCTCGGCCCCAACGGCGCCGGCAAGACCACCCTGCTGCGCATGATCACCGGGATCCTGTACCCCGACCAGGGCAGTATTCTTCTGGAGGGAAAACCCTTCAATCCGCAGCACGACACAGCCGCCATCGGCTATATGCCCGAGGAGCGCGGCCTGTACAAAAAAATGAAGATCGGCGAACAGGCCCTCTACCTCGCCCAGCTGAAAGGACTGAGCCGCGGCGAAGCGGAGCGGATGATCAAGGAGTGGTTTGTACGCCTCGATATGCAGACCTGGTGGAACAAGAAAGTGGAAGACCTGTCGAAGGGCATGCAGCAGAAAATGCAGTTCGTCACCACCGTGCTTCACAACCCGAAGCTCATCATTCTCGACGAACCTTTCA
>DATAGL010001082.1:0-2630 GCA_036263755.1 Chitinophagaceae bacterium
AGTTGTCAACTGGTCAACTGATCAACGGATCAACAAACTTATCCGTCCATCTCCCCGGCGATCAGGTTCAGCGAGCTCAGTACGATGATTGCATCGCTCAGCATGCTTCCTTTCACCATTTCCTCGAAGGCCTGGTAGTAGATAAAACAGGGGCGGCGGAAGTGCAGGCGGTACGGCGCCCGGCCGCCATCGGAGATCAGGTAAAAGCCCAGCTCGCCGTTGGCCCCTTCCACGGAGTGGTATACCTCACCCGGCGGAATGTCGGTCTCGCCCATGATGATCTTGAAATGATAGATCAGGGCTTCCATCTTCGTGTATACGTCTTTTTTATCGGGCAGGTAGTATTCCGGTACGTCGGCATGGAACACTTCGGCTTCGGCACCTTTGAATTCCTGGACTTTGCGGTAGGCCTGCTCGATGATGCGCAGCGACTGCCACATCTCCCCGTTGCGCACAAGGAAGCGGTCGTAGGTATCGCCCGAGGTACCTACGGGGATCTCGAAGTCGAAGTCCTGGTAGGAACTGTAAGGATTATGCACGCGTACGTCGTAATCCACACCGGCCGCGCGGAGGTTCGGGCCGGTAAAGCCGTAATTCAGGGCGCGCTCGCCGCTGATCGGACCGGTACCGATGGTCCGTTCCATGAAAATGCGGTTGCGGACAAACAGGCTTTCAAACTCCCGCAGCACATCCGGAAACTCTTTGAGGAACTTTTCCAGCTTGGTAAAGGCGATATTATTGAAGTTGCGTTCAAAGCCCCCGATCCGGCCGATATTGGTCGTCAGGCGGGAGCCGCAGATTTCTTCCCAGATTTCATAGATGAGCTCGCGGTACTGCATCACGTACAGGAACCCGGTAAAGGCCCCGGTATCCACGCCGATCACCCCGTTGCACACGATGTGGTCGGCTATACGGGCGAGCTCCATGATGATAACCCGCAGGTAGTCCACGCGCTTGGGCGTGGTGATGCCAAGCAGCTTTTCGCAGGTCATGTGCCAGCCCATGTTGTTAATGGGCGCGGAACAGTAATTCAGGCGGTCGGTCAGCGGGGTGATCTGGTACAGGGGGCGGCGCTCGGCGATCTTTTCAAAAGCGCGGTGAATGTACCCCACCGTCTGCTCGGCCGAAACAATGCGTTCGCCGTCGAGCTCCAGGATGTTCTGGAACACCCCGTGCGTGGCGGGGTGGGTGGGCCCGAGGTTCAGCTTCGTGGTCCCGGTATTAAGACTGCCTTCTGTCAGAATTTGTTGTTGTGCCATTGAGCTATATCCTTCAAGCTGCCTGTGGCCAGCTTTATTGATGATTAACGATCCTAAATTTCGATGTACGGTGTACGATTTACGATGTACGATCGGGTTCTTTTCTACCAATCAACATTTCCATTGATCCACTTCCCTCTCTCTTCCTCCCATTCCCTCAAAATTCACCTCCCCTCCCATTCACCTAAGTATTCACCCATTGACCCATTCACCTCTATATGCCCACCGGTCCGCCGCGGCCGAACATTTCGTCGTCCTTGTCGATCCGGGTCTGGTCTTCCAGCGGGAACTCTTTCCGCAGCGGGAAATAATCCATCTCGTCCACGTTCAGGATCCGCTTGAGGTTCGGGTGGCCGACAAAGTTCACGCCGAGGAAATCGTAGGCTTCGCGCTCCTGCCAGTTGGCCGAGGAAAACAGCTGGGAAGCCGTATACACGTCGGGCTGCTCAATGGGAGCAAACACCTTGAAGCGGATCCGGACGTTGTCCACCAGGTTGTGCAGGTGGTACACCACGGCCAGCTCGCGTCCGGGGTAAGCCGGGTAATGCACCGCGGTTACATCGGTCAGGAAGCGGAAGGCCAGTTCCTCGTCCTCAAACAGGAACGTCAGCACCTTCAGGTTCAGCTCTTTGGGCGCTTCAAAGGTCAGCATGCCGTAAGGCTCTTCAAAGCCGGAAACCTGGTCGCCGAATTGTTCGGTCAGGCGTTGCTGGATTTTTTCGTTCGTCAATGACATAATAGGTCAAAAGTCATAAGTCAAAACCTAAAAGTGCCGGTCAGGCTTTTCTTTCGGGTGCTTTTTAGTATTGCTGCGGCAACAAGTGAGGGTCCAAACCTTTTGGTTTTGACTTTTCCCTTTTGCCTTATTCTATTCCGTAACTGTTCAACAGCTGCTTATAATGCTCGCTGTTCCGGCGGCGCACGCTTTCTTTTCCCACGAGGTCCTGGATCCGGATCACGCCGTCAATAATGGCTTCGGGCCGGGGCGGGCAGCCGGGAACGTACACATCCACCGGTACCACCTGGTCGATGCCCTGGAGCACGCTGTACGAGTCGAAAATACCGCCGCTGCAGGCGCAGGCACCCACGGCCATCACCCAGCGGGGCTCAGCCATCTGCAGGTATACCTGGCGCACCACCGGGGCCATCTTCTTGGAAATTGTGCCCATAACCATCATCAGGTCGCACTGCCGGGGCGAAAAGCCCAGGCGTTCCGAGCCGAAACGGGCCAGGTCGTAATGCGAGGCCATGGTGGCCATGAACTCAATACCGCAGCAGGACGTCGCGAACGGCAGGGGCCAGATGGAATTTTTCCGGGCCAGGCCCACCACGTCGCTCAGTTTGGCGGCAAAAAAACCTTCCCCCTGGTAG